>CAIOSF010000088.1 GCA_903860855.1 uncultured Alphaproteobacteria bacterium
CCAATGATGTGAGCATTTCAAGCTGAATGCCATTAATATTCAAATTGCTTAAGATAAGATCATTATCTTCAACCCTAGCACCAATTCTATATATATCTCCACCTTTTGTTAGAAAGATTGTGCCACCAGTAGGCTTCAATTTTCTTACTGGTCCATCTATCTTGATCAACTTGGAAAAAAAATGGACCAATCAACTGGTTGTAGAAAACTTCGTTGCCATTTTTATAAACCTTGGCCATTACCACAGAGCCACCATAATTTTGCAAAGACTTCTCGCTGTACTTACGTTCCTTTGTAACTGGACCACAATCTGTGAGTAGAGTTAAGAGCATAGCCAATGCAAGAAATCTCATGATTGAAAAACGGTTTTTTACATGGAATGCAAAGGCATTGTTTGATCTGGAAGCTATTGTGATCCTATTCATTTACCACAATTATCCATCACAACAATGGCAGCAGCAGGATATGCCTATTTTTTCTCACTAAATGATTCGAGAACCCCTCCGATAAATATGATGGAATTGCTCATGCCCATAATGTAAGAGTCGCTGATATACTCAGCTACAATAAGGATTTCATCATGATATCCGTTCTTTTTACACGTAATCGTTAAATCACCGGAGCCCCGCCTTATTGATAACACTGTGATTTCATCTTCAGATGTTTCTATCTCGTGCTGTACTCCCTTTTTGACTTGTTATAAAGCATTTTGCCCTCAGTTTCTCATGCTCTTGGCTATCTATTGCTTTAAGGTCAATTCGCTGATTATCATCGTTGGATATTGTTGCGCAACCACAAAAAACAAGAGCAACTGTTAATAACAATGAATACAATCTGGTCGCTGCTTTTATGATGCTATCCAAATATTTATTATGATCACTACGTGCGCACGGTACGATCACAACATCATTTAGTCAACAGCTATATTAAGAAAAAATGAACGGCACCATGTTAATAAGGCGATGATTGAGAGGTAGGCCTGGTGCCAATCCCCCTCCAACATCAGTCAAGACTAGAAGATCTGTTGCGCATTGTTTATAACAGGTAGCAATTCGGGATTGAGCCTCACTACATTAGCAAGATCCTGCAGCTGTTGAGCTTCTTCATTCGTGACTATCACTTGTAGCCTTACTACATCCTCTACTGCCCTCAACGCAACGCCTGCATTAGGAGAATGATTTTTTAAAAACTCATTAGAAGCCGTTAGATACTCATTAATAATCGAAAATACAGACTCACCATTCTGACCTTCAAGTTGATATAGGTCCATCATATGAGGCTCATTTCTAACGCCATGCTTATCTATTTGATGCTCTGCTTTCAACTTTACAAGGGACTTAGCCTCTAAGGCATCTCTTGCGGCTATATATGATTCAGGACAGATGTTGGCCACGCCACTAGCGATATTCCCCTCAATATGCTTTTTTAGCTGAGCATTGATCAAAACTCCATCTTCCGCACGCTGCATTTGGAAGAGAAACGGGTCCTGCCTTATAACAACATCTGAAACATCTGCCGCCCAACCAGTGTATTGCAGCAATAGACTAACGATTCCCTTGAAAGGTCTAAGTAATGAGCTTTTATCAAAAAAGTCATACACTGCACTTTCAAAAGAAACGAATGAATTGCTATTAACCGATC
Source organism: uncultured Alphaproteobacteria bacterium (assembly GCA_903860855.1). Lineage (GTDB taxonomy): Bacteria > Pseudomonadota > Alphaproteobacteria > Rickettsiales > Midichloriaceae > CAIOSF01. The sequence continues at coordinate 1,642 of CAIOSF010000088.1, forward strand.
TTACGTAAATACTATTTTCTTTAAGATGCTGTTTTACCTTCTCTGCTACAGCCGCACCAAAACAATCACCTTGTAGTATTATATCATCTGGCTTTATGCCTTGTTCAATCAACTTATTAATGACAGCTATACCAGAGTCCACTAGATCAGCAAACTCTTTTACTTTCCCATTACTGGAATTAAATCCAGGATAATTAAAACCGTAAACCGCAGCTCCAGTTGCCTTTGCTTCATTGGCCATATCCCTGAAGTTACCCTCATAATAAGTATTAGCACCAAAAAAATTCACTATGTGCTTACCACATCCTGGAAGTTCGTGATCTTCTTTTGGAGCAAACTTTACCATATCAAGCTTAGCATTGCGAATATATGGCGTATTTAAATTGACGGAATCTCTGCTAATCCCATCTAATCCGTCAAATTCATTTTTATAATACCCACCTTCTTGTGACTGTTTTTGAAGAAAATCATTAAATCTTTCCTGATCTGTATTCCCAAGATAGCCTTTGTCTTTATACCAGTTCTTCACACCATTGCCACTTGGAAACAGATTATTAGCGACCAGGTCTTGTAATACCCCTCTTATGACTCCACTACTTTTATGATTTGTATTCTGCATACTTACCAACTTAAATTACCTAGGCTGTATTATGCTATATGTTTTACTGGTCTACAAGTGACTTTCGGCTACCTTAAAGCAAAAAAAACACCCATTTCTCTCTTTTATTTATAACTTATGAAGAAGATCATAAGGATACATGGAGCAACTCTGCTACAATTCAGAACTCATACCGGCTCCACCCCCTCAAATGGCTCGCAATCAATTAAGACAGTAGGGCCCCTATATTTGGACCATTACTATATTTTTTTACCACATCTTCATGATGTTTTGTTCTAATATACTCAAGATCATCTTTAATTATTTCGGTAGCAGGGTTGTTTCTAAGACCAAGCCATTCGCCCACATCCTTAAGCATTTTCATAAATTGAGAAATAAACCCATCAGGAAATTTTTCAACCTCCCATGCAACAAATAACTTACCCAGTCTATCCTTTAAATGAGCAGAAGCTTCTGGATCATGCTCGAGATCTAAATCTATTTTTCTTGTCTTGATATAGTTAGTCATGTGGTTATAGCCCTTAGTCACAAAAACGTCCTTATCATGGTTAGATATGTCGGCGCTATAGCATTCTA
>CAIOSF010000089.1 GCA_903860855.1 uncultured Alphaproteobacteria bacterium
TAGCACCCATATAAATAGGAGAGCAGTCAATCAATGTCTCTGTAACCGCTCCAACCCTTACACCATCAACAAAAACCCTGCACTTGAGTGATACAACCAGCGTATATGGTGAGTCGACCTACACAAACACACAACAATTCACCTGCACGAGCTCATTGACCGACCCAACCTTTACTTACCACATTGGAAACAACTCCATACGGGTCAATAGGCGCAACAACAGGTCTATTATACAGCACCGAACACGGGTACAAATGGTCAAACCGATACAGTTACTTGTACCGCCACTGATGGTGTTAATACTGAAATAGCACCAACGCAACCGTCACCCTGCAAAACGCTACACCTACAGTAGCAGCAACTGCGAACCCTACCGGTGTTAATCCTCCCAGCACAGTAGTAATTGATAATGGTGGAACATCAACCATCACATGTACTGGAACGTATACAGATACACAAGATACAAATCTTGGAATCGCCGCAGTAATAACAACAAATAACTCTGGAGCAACAATAGGGAGCGGAACAACACCATCATGCTCTGTTATTGGCAGCAAGAACGTCTGCACATCCACCTTTACTTATACGGCTGGCAATACCCTAGGTACAGCTGGCGCGGCCGTCACGGACACATGATCACATGTACCGCAACTGATGCCCATAGTGCAGCAGGAACAGCTACAACAACCGTTCTTGTAACTGATGAAGTTCCCGTAATAACCTTTACTATTACCAGCACCTCACTAAATCCAAGCGGAACAACCCTCATAACATGTTCAGCAGCTGATTCAGCCAGTAGCGATATAAATTCCATTGCTGCCACTATAACGGGTACAGCGAAAGGAACTCTATCAGGTACTTGTACACAAAGCAATACAACCGGTATAGGTTCAGCTACATTAGGTACAACTGGATGTACATATACAGCACCAGCCCTAGCATCAGCAACCGATACGATCCAGTGTTCTGCAACTGATACTCATGACTTGACTAAAACGGCAACAACCCAGACCATCACCACGACGAATATCCCTCCAACCGTCACAACCCCGACAGCTCAAAACGTTGACTTGGAGTTTACTTTAAGTAATAGCGATGGTAATCTTATAAGTAATAGCTACTATCAATTGGATTGCGGTATCTTCCCTGCGACTTCAGGCGTAGCACCAACATATGAAATCCCTGGTACCTGTACAGGCTCAGTTGGCTCTACTATCTGTCAGGCATATCCTACATAGCCAGCAACGATGCAATCCACTCCGTACAATACACTGGAAGTACTATCAATCTACAAATCCACACCACAGCGTCAGGACTAACTACAGGTAATTACTATGCCTATGATTGCCAAATTGAAACAAGTGCTACATCAGGAGGAATATACGCCCCTCTATCAGGAGAAACATATGTTGATGCAACAGCTTGGCAAGCATAGCACGCATGCTATACCAAGTTCCGATTTTAACTACTGCTACTTCGCTCGTCGCTCGGCAATGCTGTGCGACAAAGCGCTTCGCAGGTCCGGGGTATATCCGTTCATCCCATTGGATTCACAGTAGTTTTACTATGCATCGCTCCTCTCTCATTACATTATTTAATTTGACTTCGCCTTTGGCTTGTCCATTTCATGTGGGAAACTGGTATTATACAGTATTAAGTAATTCTGTATAATTGATCGGTCATCCTGAACTCGTTTGAGGATCTTATGTCGTATACTTTTAGGTCCTGAGATGCAATGGACAAGCCTCTTGGCGCAGTCAAACAAGTGCAGTACGACCTTGCCGCGGTTTTGGCGGTTCTATTGATGATAGGTCCTAGCACGAAATAACCAAAACCACATAATTTTATCTATGGCCACCCAAGTGGACCATATCCTCAGGCCTAACCCACCTATCAAATTCTTCTGCGGTAAGGTGACCACTAGCCACTGCCGAATCTCTCAACGACAATCCATGAAGGTGAGCATGTTTGGCGATTTTTGCTGCTTTATCGTAGCCAATATGAGGATTGAGAGCAGTTACTAGCATCAGTGATTGGTGCAGTAGCTGGTTTATTCTTTCTTTATTCGTCTGCAAGCCATTGATGCAGTGATCAGTGAAGCTTGTCATAACATCCGATAGGAGATCAATCGATTGGATGAGGCTATATATCATGACAGGGCGATATACATTCAGTTCAAATGCTCCCTGAGATCCAGCTATGGTTATAGTCGTATGATTGCCCACAACCCTGCAGCATACCATGGTCAATGCTTCACACTGGGTTGGATTGACTTTACCTGGCATTATAGAAGAACCTGGCTCATTTTCTGGTAATAGCAACTCTCCTATGCCGCATCTTGGTCCTGATCCCATTAATCTAATGTCGTTGGCAATCTTCATTAGGCTCACAGCTAAGGTGTTCAGTGCTCCACTGGTATTCACGATTGCATCGCTTGACGCTAGAGCTTCAAACTTATTTGGCGCTGTGATGAACTTATACCCTGTAATTTCACTTATTTTTTCAGCAAATTTAACCGCAAACCCGGGAGCACTGTTGAGTCCTGTACCAACGGCCGTACCTCCTTGAGCAAGCATCAGCAAATCTTCGATGGCTCTTTCGATTCTATTTATGCCGTAAAGAATTTGTGATGCATAACCAGAGAACTCCTGTCCTAGGGTAATAGGAGTTGCGTCCTGCATATGGGTTCTGCCAATTTTATGGATATTCCAAAACTCAGCTTGCTTTGCTGATAGGGCCTCATACAGCTTTCGACAAGCCGGTATCAATTTCTCATTGATACTGGAATAAGCAGATATATGCATTGCTGTAGGAAAGGTATCATTAGAGGATTGACCCATATTGACATGATCATTTGGGTGAACTGGAGTTTTGCTACCAAGTACCCCTCCCATAATCTCTATAGCACGATTTGAAATTACCTCATTTACGTTCATGTTGGTCTGAGTGCCAGAGCCTGTCTGCCACACCACTAGGGGAAAATGACCATGTAGTTTATCAGCAAGAATCTCTTCAGATGCTTGCAATATAGCGTCAGCACAATCTCGATCCAGTAATCCCAGATCAGTATTAACCATAGCTGCTGCTTTTTTAATCATGATCATTGCTCTGATCAACTCCCTGGGCATGAGCTCATGCCCTATTGCAAAGTTTTGTAGAGAGCGCTGAGTCTGAGCTCCCCAGTATTTATCATTTGCTACTTCTATTGGGCCGAATGTATCTGTTTCGGTTCTTGTATCCATATTTGTTACCGAGATATACGTATAATACCAGTTTCTGAATTAAATAATGCAATGAGAGAGGAGCGACGCATAGTAAAACTACTGTGAATCCAATGGGATGAACGGATACACCCGGACCCGCTGGGCGTTTCATCGCACAGCATTGCCGTGAGCGACAAGCGAGGCAGCATTAGTTAAAAGCGGGAACTGGTATAAATTCGAAATATGGTAATGTAAGTATACCCATAGCGCAAGTTGAATATATTGCTTTTTAAGCAAAGGGAGGGTAGGTTACGGCCGCGATACATACTCGTTCTATTGATCCTGCTCTATGATCTTGTCAAGGAATAGCGAGGCCTTTAATATACCATTATTGCTAATGCAATGACCCAAAGATGGTTCGGTATAAAGCGATGAATCCAAGCCAACTTCAAGAAATTTTCTATGAGCTGTTTGACTGGCCACAGCTTGGACAACGGTATCATCATTTCCATGAACCAATAATATGTGTGGCTTCTTATTGCTATTCATTTGCCTATTATCACCTGGCTTTGCAATGGGTTCGTTGTTTATACCATATCCTTTCTGCTCTATAGATGATAGTATCCCATTTTGCCACGATATAATGGCCCCAGAATAGCTAACTATACCAAGAATCTTCTTTGGTAATCGCAATCCCACATGAAGAGCCATCATCGCCCCCTGAGAGAAACCCATCATAATCAATTTATTGCATGGTAAGTTGAACCTATTCAATTGCTTGACGAGAAATGGTCTCAGTATTCCTTCCGCCTCATTTGCCCCTTCTAGCATAGCTTTTTCACTGCGATCAATTAGACTAAACCATTGGCGCCCCTCTACATCTCCCTCAAAGGCAAAAGGACCATTTGGCAGAACAAAATGAACATTTGGCAAAGTGCGAGAAAGGCTACGTGCTACCGGCATCATATTTAGGTTATCGGCCCCATAGCCATGGAGCATCACTGCTAAATATTCGATATTATCAGGTACAATCTCTACGAATGTTAGGTTATTTGGTATTTTATTCATTATGATCTGCTATATGTGAATTTAATATTAGGTTATACAACCAGATTTTGTGCCAAAAACTTCATGAGAGCAACTGAATGTTATTGCCCTTGCTTCGATAGGCGCTATATTCATGCCTAGGCCTTTAAATGAGTTTATTATATGAATTTCGCAATACCTTTAAAGCTTGTACCCCATGATTTGAAAATTAATTTTGTTGACAAGCGCGGCATGGCGTTTGGTTTTAGCATTATTATCACCATCATGGCTATAGGTTTATTATTTTTTAAAGGACTAAACCTTGGTATAGATTTTGCTGGGGGCCTTGCTATTGAAGTGGAAAATATAGGGGTTGATGATGCTCGCCAGACAATGGATGATCTTGGCTACAATGGATTTAGCGTTCAACAGCAGTCTGGCAGTGGTGCTAACTCCATGGTCTTAATTAGAGTCCAGCCAAAAGATGTTATGCATTATACAAACGATATTGAAGCTATAAAAAATGCTTTAACAGCTAAAGTTCGTGATAATAGTGAATATGATGGGAAGAGAGACGAAAATGCAAGCAATGGCAGTATAAGAAGTGAAGTTGAAGGAAATATCGAGAATCAGAATAGTAATAGCATTATCTCATTTCAACGAGTTGATTATGTTGGTCCTAAGGTAGGGCGCGATTTTGTGGATAGCTCAATTCAAGCCCTTATCGTTGCTCTCTTGGTTATGATGGCCTACACCTGGTTTCGTTTTGAGTGGCAGTTTGGTGTTGGCGTTATTATAGCTCTATTACATGACGCCATAGCAACCCTTGGATTCTATTCCATTAGTCGCTATGAGTTCGATTTAACATCAGTTGCAGCCATTTTAACTATTATAGGTTATTCAATTAACGATAGCGTTGTAATATACGATAGAATTCGCGAAAATCTAAAAAAGCACAGAAATAAGAAAATTAGCGAAATTATAAATATCAGTATAAATGAGACTCTTTCCCGTACTTTGATGACCGTTGCCACTACTTTGCTTGTATGTGCTATATTAGCTGGATTTGGAGGTAGTAGCTTGAGGGGATTTAGTATGGCAACATTTTTTGGTATAGCATTTGGAACCTATTCATCCATCTATATATCAGCCCCAATTTTAATACTGTTGCATCACAAAGAAGCAAGGAAGAAGAAATCAAATTAGCTAGAAGCGGTAATGCAATTTGGGCCCCATGCCCCCTACTTCGTTCGACTTCTCCCTTATACTTGTTCGTTGCATTTTGTCCGTCCTAAAATGCAATAGGTAGACCGAGGCATGGTCAAAGAGTTATAGAGAGTTGGTCCGTCGCAAAACGGCATACCTTAAAAATCTAGTTATACTCAAGCAAAGAGGTCGGATAGCGAAATTCTTCACTTAAAATATTAAGAACGTTCTTCACATCAGATTTTCCTCTTATGACTATCAGGACCGTGTCATCTCCCGCTATTGTGCCAAGTATACCACGTTCCTTCGACAGGTCTTGAGGCGAGAATGATACATATTTGCGATCTATAATGTATGCGAGGCTGGGGGCATGACCAGGATGGGTATGGAGAACAATCGAGCCAAATTCTGATACTTTGATGTTCAAAATTTGCGGATTCCTTGGTAAACTAAAATCAATAAGCTTGTATATACCCTGTACTTTAGCTATTTTTAGCTTTTTTAAACGCCTAGATAGAGTCGCTTGTGGAACATTATATCCATTTTTTTCTAATAGATTCTGTAGCTCCATTTGTTCTCTGATTGTACGAGACCGCACAATATTTAATATTTGTGAGTCTATAACCGCGTCATGAGCCATGCTTTTTTTGTAATCCCATAGATATTTCGTAGATTTTATAAAAATAAAGCTAGTATATCAAGCGGAATAATGTATCAGGAGGGAAAATATGCAGTTATGCAATAAATCGCTTCATTCACTTCTGCGTTTATAGACTGCAAAACAGGCTAAAAATTAGTGAAGCTTGTATTACACCAGTTTCATTAGCAGCATTTGAATATCTTAGCAGATAATTCCACTCAGTTTGCAGCTTTTACTTGAGAAAGAATAGGGAGATCAATCATCCCGAGCTTGTTTTAGGACCTCTAGAGATGCCCATACTTGTTAGCTTCCTAAGGAATGCTCCCAAAACAAGTTTAGGATGATGGTATCTCAGTTCTAGGGATGGCTAGACATCATCGGATTGCAGATCATAGTACCCTATCGCACTAGACACCAGAGTAACAACTTAGAGATGATGGGGCGGCAGCCTCACATATCATTGTGAGCTTTGCTCCCCACCACTATTTGAAATTAAATAATAGAATTAGCGTACTTCGGAAATTGGTACAAGTTAAGCATCTGAATGCTCTAACTTATGGTGATGTAAAACAAGTTCAAAGTGAGGGTGATCCACATCTATTTCTGATTGTTCATGGAAGTAACCCTTCACAACAGAATCAATACTGGCGAACATGGCACCATCGACAAATCCATTGAGCATATGACTTGTTGGATTTAAAGCTCCCCCTATCATTTTCAAAAGAATATAATCGCCCTCATCATAGTCGAGATGCCAAAACAGCCTGTGTACAAGACCCCAAGCCATTTGATGAGCCACAAAGTCATACGCAGGCTCATTAGGAACTTCCAGCCAGTCGGCATGATGAATATACGTATCTATAGTTTTTTTGACTATTCCTTCGATGCCGCCGCTTATTGCTCCTGTAACATATTTATTCATAAACCATACCCAATTGATCATTTGATTACAACTACACGGGGAAGCTTGTCATAGCTCCCTCTGATTTGCAAGAGGGATTTGAATAGATATTATATAATAACTTACATAATACCCGGAACAAATTTTGCAATTTAGATATGTGTTTGTAAACAAAATTGCAAAAAACCAAGTTTAAACGAATTTATATGCGCTCAGTGCCAACACGATACGATCCCATTATCCCCATTACGTAACCTCAATGCCGCCTCCACCGTTCTGACGACTTTGCTCGACATAGCTTCTAAACTTAAATGCATCAGATTCAATAGGCAAGTGCTCAACTCCTCCTATCCTTTGAACATACTGCCCAGAAACGACACCAAGTTCAGTTAGCATATTGGCCACATCTTTGTTCGTAACGCCTTGACCAACAAGCCAATTCAAGAGATTGACAAACATATCAAGAACATCACTTAGTAATAGACTCACTCGTCCGGCCCCATGCCTTTTATCTACCATAAGTGCAATCTGCGCCATTTTACCTATCAACTCTTTGGGGGCAGACTCAAATAAGGCATCCGAATGAATGGCAGTAGGATTATAGCCTACCTGATCAACAGGATCTGCGAATCCGCCTTTTACCAGGAATCGAGCTATAGTTTCTACATCATGCTTCATAAGGAACTTATAGGTATTGCTGTCTCTACCCAAAGCATATTGATGATTATCGAGAATAAGCTCTTGGTTACGAGCCTGTATTATTTCTTGCACCCGATCTATTTTGCTGTTGATAACCATTTTATCGCTCAATTCAAAAGGGATCGACCGAAGTTCATGTTTTATAGCTGCCAAACTATAGGAAAGATCAGCGCGTTGTCTTGAGTTCGCTCCGTTAATACGTTCAGCCGTGATAAGGTCTAGAATATCAGAACCAATGAAATTGGACCCATTTACATCTATTCTAGCCCTATGCATTGCTTCAAGCAACAATTCCATGGATCTGCATTCCATGATTTTGCACGGCCCTGTCACAAGATCTTTCTCACTCATAGCCCCAATAGTCCAAGCTCTAATGATTGCCTTGGCACTTTCTTTATATGCTGGCATAAAGGTTTCTGGATCTAGACAAGTTAATCTTCTTATGATAGCTGCATCGCTTATTTTTGAGTCTATAGCCAGTTTCATCTGTTTTGCAATAGCGGGAGTAAACTCCTCGACAGACACTGGTAGTAAAAATGGCGCTACTATCTCATTCACAATACTCTCTACAGTTTCTCTCGTATCGAGTCGTTCACATATATACTTAACGAGGCCCCTATGATTGGAAGGTATCCTAAACATTCCAATCATATACATGGAGTTAGCGTATGTATCACCAGTAACTCTTCCTATGTTGAAGGTGGAGGATACGAGGTTATTCATATAAGCAGCATTGTGGACATCAAATCCAAGACCAGAGTGGAGGTTAAGTCGTCTGCGAAGTTGTGCTTCTTGCGTAACATTACCGTTGGCCGCTAATATCTTATCAAACGCTTCGCGTATAGACTCATTCTTGAATTTATTCATCTTGCCATCAGGGCCAGACATACCCAAAGCTGTTTGCATGCCATGCGCTGCTAAGGTTAGATTTGCTATGGTACCTTGATCACACTCAATACCGAGATTACGAATAATCCCAGGAGAAACTTGGTTAATCTCAGCTGCTGATAATGTCCTGCCAATTTGGACCATAGTGGCAATCTGCTGAAACATCTGCCTTTTATGTTCTATATTAGTGATACCACCATTGCTAAGCTTTTTGTAAAGTTTGTTCAGGCTACTGAATTCCCTGTCTATATCATATTCACGACCAACCAGATTGAACATCCCCCGGAATTCAAGCAACAGACGGCGAGACTCAGCTTGGAATGGGTCATCCCCCGGAATATCAATCTCAAGATCAATTTTCCTTGTTTTTAGTTCGTAGAAGCGCTCGCCCAGAAACTTGTGACTAACCTTTCCCATTCTGAACATTTCTATCATAAACCAACCTATATTTTGCTTTTTACTATTTTAGATGCATTATTGCAAAATAACTCTCAATATGAAACCAGGTGATGCTTCAATTGAGATGAGTATTGATTTTATTATCGATTTTTTTTAAACTTATGTTAAATCGCATATGAAATTCTAATATAAACATATAAGATAAAGGTGTTTGTGCGGCTTGATAAACCATGATCTAGTTGCCAAACGCTATATCAATCTGTGATGATATGGCATCCAGTTATTATTGGAAACAACTTGCTGTCATCCTAGGATGTGCTTCAAAAATTCCAGATATTGTCCTATAAACCAGCTTGAAATACCACTGAGACTGACAAGCAGTACTAATATTCCCAATAAAATCTGCACTGGCACCATGATAAAGAATATCTGTAACTGAGGCATAAGCTTGGCTAAGACTCCGCTCCCAAACATTAGGACGATGTTTACTAAGATGAATGGAGCTGACATCTGGATGCCAATCAACCACATTTTGCCGACACTTTGGGCTATCCCCTCCATCAACGATCCGTACTGCCCTATATCGGCGAAGTGTATGGTATGATAGCTGTTAGCTATTGCTTGAATAAAGAGCATATGGACATTGTTTGCTAGTAGCAGCATCGTTATGGTGAGACTCAGGAATGAACCAACCGTATTACTTTGACTTTGTTGGGATGGATCAAACAGCATGGCGATGCTGAGGCCCAGCATTGAACCTATTGTCATCCCGGCCACGTGAATGGCTGACAAAAATATGCGACTCATTAGGGCAATGCATAGACCTATCATAAGCTCCTGTCCAAGCAGTAGGACAGCTCCACCATCAATGGATTTAATGACCGGAATGTTCTGCTCAATGCTCGGCATTATAGCGATCGTTGACATCACGGCCAAGATCAGACGGATCATGGGAGAAACTGTTGAGTCACCTATAGCCGGCATATACATAAAGCATGAGCCTATGCGCAAGAATCCAGCCATGTAGAGGATAACGGTTTGGTTTGAAAGCTCTGCTAAAAACATTGTTTATCTAACTGAATAGGTCTTCGGGTAATTTTATACCAAGTTCTGGATAAAACAATGAGGAGCGAAGAGCCTAATGGTGGGAAAGGACAGCATATACATTTTCAATTTCAGTCGATGTCATCTCTAGCTCTTTGGCAGCCTCGAGCTTGGCATCGGTGACGTCGGTATTGAATTTAGCCTGGACTTTGCTCTGCGCTTCTTTTTGCCGCCCCAGATGCTCGGGTTTTAGGTTATGTACATACCATTCATTTAGTTGTTGATTGAAGGATTCTTGTAGTATTTTGACTTTTGTATCTAGATCAAATATATGTTTCATATTTTCATTCGAATAGCAGTATTCCTTCGTCATCTGATTGCGTTCTGCTTGTGTGGTTTGAGGGTTGTTAAATTTTTGTTTCGCCCATTAGTCCATACCTTTTTCATAGCACTCATGGTCTATGATCCCCTTCATTTTTACAGATTCTTTCTTATATTCTCCATTAGAAAAGTCTGTCTGATTCTTAAGAATTGTATCGTGAACTTCCTTGTGTTCGTCCATTTTCTTGGTCAATTCCTTATTGGCTTGTGCTTCAAGGCTTTTTAATTTTTGAAGGAGCTTTTTATTTATAACAAGCAATGTTTGTGCTCTCAGGTTCTGAGCTTCCTGCAGATCAGACGCCATGATTTGATATAGTCCTTTGATGAAACTAGCATCAAATAAACTCGATAACCCATATTTCTTCGATATATCAAGTAGTCTCTTGCCTATCGTTGGGTTTTCTGGAATCTTTGGTAGTTCATAGTCAATGGGCACTAAATCTCCTTGTGCGTTTCCTTGCGTGCTGTTCAACGTCGTGTTGCCACCATCCGCATTTCCTCTACCGTTATGATCACCTGTACCATTGTTATTGTCTGGACTTGTGTTAACAATAGATTGTTTATAACTTGAGGATAAGATTTTTGCTTCCTCGCTCGCATGAAATTCAATAATTGTTTTCATATCTTGCAGGAAGCCCTGGAAGTTGAACTGAGTCTTGTCAGTAATACTAGCTAGAGCCTCGATCGTCTGATGCATGAACGAGTCTATTATTGTATGCTTGGGCGTGCCATCAACACCTGGTGCCCAAACTGGTTTTTTATTCTCATTTAGAGGAAGTTGCATTTCTAGTCCAGCAGAATCAACTAGGGATTTTGCCACTATGTTGCTGTTTTGAATATGA
>CAIOSF010000090.1 GCA_903860855.1 uncultured Alphaproteobacteria bacterium
CCATATTATTTTCGTATTGCCGATAATCTGGATGTTACTGTAACAACAGGAGTATCCTCTTCTCGCCCTATAGTCAGCGATATACAGCTAGGACATGTATTGCAAAATGGTGGATACAAGCTGCGTTTTAATATAACAAACAATAATATCCTTGATAGTGAACTTGGTGAGAGAATATCTCTCCGCGAAAGAAATAGCTATGCAAAAACAAGAGAATTTCGTACATATTATAGCGGAAATGGTAACTTTAGCCTGAAAAAAAACACTGAATTTGGCTTCAAACTTGACTGGTTGATCGACAAAACCAAAACTTATCTAAAAAAATATAACATAGATGATGATGATATACTAACAAGTCGTGTTTATATTAATATCCAAGAGAAAGACTGGTACGTCACCCCAGAAATTATTAAAGCGGAAGATTTACGCGATATCATATCTCCGGGAAATGCCCTCGCTTTCCGTAACATAGTATACGGCCGAAAACCTATAAGCAAAAATACAAATGTTATAATTTATGCTGACGCAGCCAGCATTTCCGCCAGATTCGATTCTCTATCCTATGCTGATATGAACTTTGGTGCCAATAATAGGCGTATTAGTCAGAATGGAATCGTTAGTGATATTTACTTAGGATTCAAAGCTTCTGGCCTAACTTATAATGCTCTCCTTAGCAATAAAAACACAGCCAGCATAGCACCAAGATTGAAGATTGATCTAAACCTCCCTCTAAAATGGCATCATTGGTTGCTACAACCAATGGTGATAGCTACAGCCACTACTAGACCACACTACAGGGGCAATCTCATAAAAAGGTTACATGAGCCAAATTTATATCGCCTCAATCATAGCTCTATCAGATCCACCCTTACCGAACCAGATGGAAGTCAGGCTATGTATGGGGTTAAGTTTCAGAAACAAATCATATCTGATGAGCTATTCACCACAATCATAGGAAGAGAGCATCAAGATGGTAGGATATATAGCAGCGGTAGCAATGATAACTGTACTATGTTCAATTCTCTTAACTACTGCAACTCTTCTATAGATCATAAAGTGTGGGTTGATAGCAAGAAACTGCAAATAGTTCATGATGAAATCAATCTGAGTAGATCATGGAAAAAAGTTGATCTTACAATTGACTATACATTTCTTGATACAGAATATTATCGGCAAGATCTACCAGAATCCTCCAATCATAAGCTAATAACACATAATCATGAAGTTGGTGCAAATATATGGTATAACATCTACCAAAAATGGTGGGTCAATCTAAATGGCAGAACTAAAATGGGTAGAGGTGATCTAAATCACTTGTTGATCAACCAGGGAGCCGGCGTGCGCTATAAGCATGACTGCCTGCAAGTTGACTTTGGCATGAACTATAACTTTCTCAAACTCAAGGATTTGAGACCATCTATGACATATTATTTGACAATCGGCATACCAGGACTTATATAAGGCAAATCATCATAGACTATTTAGTGTAAAATAAACTCCTTTATATCATTAACTATTCCCACAGCCATAAGAGCAAATACCAAAAATAATCCCAATTTCATGCCAAAAACCTGAACCTTATAGGGTATAGGCCTGCGAATCACTGCCTGAATGGCATAGTATAAAAGATGGCCACCATCAAGAACTGGAATTGGCAGTAGGTTTAACAACCCAAGATTCAATGATAGGAGAGCAATGCTGGTTAGCATCATCACCCAACCATACTCCATTGACTTAGTCGTATAATCAGCAATCTTACCTATACTGCCAAGATCATCAGTGCTCCTCTTGCCAGTCAGCATCTGCCATATAGCTTCTAGCATCAGGACTGATGTCTTGCCCACGTATACTGTGCCTTGTACTAGAGATTTAACAGGCGAAAGACTCTCTGTTATTGTTTTAGTAAAACCAAGACCTACGATATTTCGTTTACTGCTTGGATCAAACACCATAAACAGATCCAATCTAAGCCGAGCACTATGTCTTATGACTTCAATTTCTAGGGGCGTACTTATGTCTATGTGCATTGAGGCGGCCGCATGAATATCACTAAGATTCTCAATACTGTGCCCATCAGCCTCAACTATGATATCACCAACTTCAACACCAGCAATAGCCGCCGGCCCACCATCCTTAATGTTCGTCACTTCATTTGTAGCCATGGTCTGACCATTAACTAGCAGGATAAATGCTAGTATCGCAATAGCTAAAATATAGTTAGCAAGTGGACCGGCTAGTACGACGCCAGCTTTCTGCCATAATGGCTTATTAATAAACAGATCCTCACCGTCTGGAGGGGGAATGGATTCATCCTTTGGCATGACGTCTCCGTGCATCTTGACGTAACCACCTAAAGGTATTAAACAAACACACCACCTCGTGCCCCTGGAATCCATCCAAGAGAAAAGCTTCTTGCCAAATCCTATAGAGAACACGTCGATCTTAACACCAAAAAACCGGGCAACGGAGAAGTGCCCCAACTCATGTATGAAAACCACGGTCATAATTACGACAAGGAACCAAATAATTGCTAGGAGATTCATTTAATACTACTTATAGCTATCTAAATTCTGCTTTTTCAAATAGGATGATACGCCATATCAAGTAAAACCACAACAAGATATGTAATCGGTTAACTCGCTCATCTTACGCAAGTATTAAAAATGAGAAACTGGTATGACCTACTTGCCACCAATACCTAATATTTTCGCAGATGTATGCTTGATTTTATCGACAATGTTAAGATATATACCCTGCTCTTCTAGTTGCTTCAGCTCAGATAGGATTTGACTGTTCACCTTGCTTTTTACCAGCTGTACAGCAACTTTCATCGCATTTTTCATTCCCAATCCGTCAGCTCCCCCATGGCTCTTGACCACGATACCATCAATCCCAACGAACATTGCACCATTGCTCAGAGAGGGGTTTACCACATCAAATTTTTGCTTCAATGCCTTTTTCAGTAACACTGCACCGATCCCTGCCAACAGACCGGATTCCTTACATGCTCTCCTCATAATATCGAAGAACATATGAGCAGCTCCCTCTGATGCTTTCAGTACCAGATTACCCGAGAATCCATCAGTCACCACAACATCAGCTTTGCCCTCAGCTATGTCATGCCCTTCGATGTAACCGATAAAGTTCAAACTTGACTGACGTAGAAGGCTAGCCGTTTTTTGTTCCAAGCTCCTACCCTTTACATCTTCCGAACCAATGTTCAAAATCGCGATCGACGGGTTCTCTTTATTCAAGACCCCTTTGGCGAAGCAGTATCCCATGAGTGCGAATTGGAAAAGCATCTCATCAGTGCATTCCGCGTTGGCACCGAGATCAAGCATAACCGACTTGCCTTTCAACGTTGGAAACGTCCCTATAATTGCCGGCCTTTTTATCGAATGAATCATGCCTAATACCATCTTGGCCATGACCATAAGGGCTCCTGTATTACCCCCTGATATACAAGCATGAGCTTCACCAGACTTAACTGCGTCTACAGCCTTCCTCATGCTTGTATTCTTGCCACAACGGAGTGCATCAATCGGTTTATCGTCATCAAGAACAACTTCTGTGGTATGATGAATGTTCACTCTACTGATATCAACATTATGGTAAAAGGCAGCCTCTCTAATACGATCTTCATCGCCAAACAATGAAAAAGTAAGGTTCCACACATCATCCGCTAGTATCGAGGCAATGCCTTCCATCACCGACTCTGGGGCCTCTGCCCCACCCATAGCATCAACGCTGATAGTTATATTAGTCATTAAATTATATTAGCTATCTTGCTGTTTGTCATCAGCTCCTTCTTTTGATTTTAGAAAGACCTTGCCATTGTATCGACCATCAGATAAAGACATGCGATGAGGTAGTTTTGGCTCTCCGCTCTCGCGATCGAAGACAATTGTTATTGGTTTCAAGCCATCATTTGCACTTCTTTGTCTGCGGCGGGATCTGGATGTTTTTTTCTTAGGTACTGCCATGATTCTCTTAAATCAATTCATATTTAATCGCCTTATCTTATAAGGTATAATTCAAACTAAATCTAGGTCTTTGTTCATCAGGCCCTTTTAGTTGGTCAAAGAAAGCCTTAAGTTTAGAAAAACGGTTTCTACTATCCGTTCTCTTAAAAAGCATAAGGCCACCCTCAGCAGTCATCAGAGTATGCTTAATGATCTATGAAATACTCTCCCATCCAGAGTATTCATCTAAGGACTGTCATAGCTTCCTTGAAGATCAGATAGTTCGGTACCCTTAGCAATCTCACCGTCGTGAACGATCTTTTCTACCTTGAGACGAGCATCCGCTAGTACACTATGACAGTGTAACTGAAGTTTATACCCTTCTTCATAAAGCTTAATGGCCTTCTCAAGTTCAATATCCCCACTCTCTAACCTCCTAACTATCTGCTCTAATTTCTGAAGAGCCTGTTCAAATGACAGTTGGCATTCATTACTATCACTTCTATCACCTACACTTCCAATGTCCGTACTGACTGCGCCAAACTGCCCATCCTTTTCCGCCATACTCATCTCATTCATAAGCCCCTGAACTTTTTATAGATTGCTGCCAATTCCGAGAGCCCAAACGAATACATATGCTTCAATCTTATTGATGATTTTCAATCCACTCAAGTAAAGCAGTCTTTTGCAAAGCGCCAACTTTTGTATCTACACTTTTTCCATTCTTAAATAGCATAAGAGTTGGTATACTGCGAATTCCAACTTTAGTTGCTATTTCAACAGCATCGTCAACATTAACCTTAACAACTTTCACTTTAGTCCCCTGCTCTTTGGCGACCTCCTCAATTATCGGCGATAATTGCCGACACGGACCACACCAAGGTGCCCAAAAATCAACCAAAACTAACTTATCGTTTTGCATCACCTCTTTTTCAAAATCAGAATCTACAACGTTCTTAATGTCAGACATAAACTATATCTCAGATGAATATCTCGTATTGAATACTGTGGATCAAATTAGCGGCCGCATAAAGGAAAACAACACCCAGCCTATTAAAAAAACGGGCAAGTGATGATCGAAGCTGCGCAGGTCTTTAATTTGCTCTACTAATCAATCTTCAGAATTA
>CAIOSF010000091.1 GCA_903860855.1 uncultured Alphaproteobacteria bacterium
GGTGGTAATTCTACTCATAGAATCAAATACGTGCTCTTGGCTGATACCAACCTTATTGAGTAGCCAATCAACAGCGAGAGACAACTTCACCTTTATACTTTCCCAAGTACTTAACCCTTCTCCAACAGCATTCAAGCATTTTTTTGCAAAATCTGTTGATATACTTGCAAGTTGCTCTTTTTGCTCACCTGTATTGCACAATCCAGAAAAAGATTCGTTTGTCAATCTCGCCACCGCGCCTATTTTATCCCGCTCATTTGCGTCGTCTATAATCTTTCTCACCCCTATGCAGAAACTATCCTTTGACTGAGCTATCTTCTCTTGCTTCTGTACCCCAATATTATGAGCCTCCGCCGCGATACCATCGCGAAGTTTTGCAAAATCTATTCCATTATTTTCTGCATTGAGGAACAGAGGCTTGTACTCCCCATTTGATTTACATTGCTCTATCAAGCTATTGAGGCCGCCAAGGAGCTCTGGTTGATCTCTATATAGACATTCAAAAGAACCCAGGCTTTTCCCCAGAACTTTGTTTAATTCCTGCTCTTTATTTTCCACATCTTTTTGCGGCAGATTATATGCATATTGGTAACTTATGTTCGCGGCCTTTGTTAATTTCTCCGCTACCGCCATCCCATCAATATCCTGTAGGCCAGCAATATCAGGCCTATATTGCTGGCCTACATAAATACTTTCAACACTAACTTTAAGAGCGCTATCACTAGTGAGTAACACTGGGCCGTCTCCTTTAACCCCACTAAGATCAATTATAGTACGCGTGATAACCTCTATCTCTTTCTTATTAGGGTTAGGAGGATCAGATACAATAAGGTTATTATAGACATCTAGCATAACCTTTTCGCCATCTTTACGTATCTCAAAACATGATCTATCATCACCCGATGCAAACATCTTAGATCCGGATACCCCTACTCGCAACTGTGTTGATAAATCAACACCAAACATTTGCTTTAGAGAATCTTTTTGAGCTCCATTGAATTCTCCTATCTCATCGATTTGGCTAAAACTAGTAATTGGGATACCATTGTATATGATAGGTATGCTTGGGAAATCGCTAGGGCCATCTACCTCCATGTAATCTTTAGAATCCTTAATATTACTCTTCATCTTCTGATTTACAGCATCATCCAGATTTGCCAAAACATCCTGCGCTGACTTCTCTTCGCCGCCTATAGCCCGAAGACCTTCCATAGCTTCGTTATGATTTTTTGACCAGTTGTGTCTCGACATATGGTGAAAGTCGCAGCGCCTCATATTGAGCTAAGGCGGCCTCAGCAAGAGGCTCTAGTCTCGCCAATGCTTCTTCTTTTGATAGATTGCCCCCGACCACAGCCTCCAATGCGACTCGAAACTTAGATAACTCAGGATCCACAATGCGATCGACAATATCACCCCTAACATGATTACCTATCGATACGCCATCTGAAACGAAAAGGTCCCTGACCTCACCACCTACAGCAAACTCCTGATTCATCGCTTTCATATCCACCTTATCCACGCAATTTATCTATATCCATGTGGGATGCTAGCATGCATATTTTATAACATCAAGCCCCCCCTCTGCTTGAGGGGTATAAATTCCACATGCTCCCGGATCAGCTGCTTCCCCTCCAACTTGATCTTTACGATTGACACGCCTAGATCACATTCTGTTGAAGATTGTCCTGCCTACCTCTTTTTTCCTCTATTACAGAAACAAAATTACGAATAGAATTTTTATCCTCAAAACTCACTGCACCCGAAGTAACATCGCGCATAATATCAAGTGTCTTATCTTTTTTGATCCCCAGATGATCAAGGAGATTATCTATAAGAAATGAAATAACTGCTATTGGATTAGACATAAAACTCATTTCTCCTCCTTCACGTAAGCATTTGGTTGCAAATGCTTTAGATACCTCCTCAAGCTTCGCTCTTTGCTCATCCGTATTGCACAATCCTCCAAAAGACTGTACAGCTAATATCGCTACTTTATTTACCTTATCTGATCCACCTTCGGATATGATGTTTTCTTCATACCATACAAGAAATCCTCTTTTGTGGGCCGAATAATCTCTTTCGTTTCCGAATCAATGCATCCCTTAAGCTTTGTGAAGTCTATTCCATCTTTTTTATCAGTAAGGAATGGGACACCATCCTGGAACCCATTTGAGCGGCATTTTTCCACCAAATTATCTATAGCTCTGCATTCAAGCCCATCTGGGTACAAACACTTAAAAACACTTAACTGACCTGCAAGAGTCTTATTTAGCTCCTTTCTGCGATGCTCTCCCTCGGCTTCCACACCCTGTCCCGCCTCAACTCCCATATCTCTTGTTATCTTACTAGAAGTATGCTCATAAACTATATTTACAGCCTGAATTAATATATCCTCTAAATCTTTTTTATCATCTGTACTTTGTGTTTCAAATCCTTGAATTATATGTTTTGGGTTCGGATAATAGCTTGCAATATTAATTTTAAGATCAGGGATCTCACCTGTAAGTGATATTTCGCCCAAATCCTTAACGTTGCTAAGATCAATAGTAATTTTCGTGACTACATCAGGATGAAAAACCTTATCACTGTTATTGCCCTTTGTGGCTTCCGCCCTATCATCAGCATCACTGTCCGACTCTACAACATCAAAACCCATATACATATCGAGCATCACCTTGCCATCCTCTAAACGAACCTTGCCATGAGGTCCAAAAGCTCTATGAGTAGGAAGGTCATCATGATGCTTTAGAACATTCATACTATGAGCCCACAAAGGTGCTGATATTGTTTGACTAAAAAGCTGTTCGACTAAGCTCTTTTGCGAAGAATTTAACCATTCTATTGCGGCAACGCTGCGAGGATTTTTAATTTGTGGCTCCCCTTGTTCTTGTTTGTTTCCATGCTCATTAATTGCAAAACCATCGTATACTAGATACTGCCTATCCATATCTTTGATATATTGACCTATGGCCGCATCCTTAGCTTTTGTCACAGCTCCATCCAACGCATCTAAAACGTCTTGGGGCTTCTTATTCGCTGATAGATCAGCCATAGCAGTTTTTATAATGCTATCACCAATAGGAACAGGGGAACCGGGGGGAACATAGCCATATTCTGTGGAGCTAGCTTTTGTCGCTACTTCTCCAAGTTTCTCAAGAGTATCTACACTTATTACTTCACTTCCTTCCTTGACATCTTCATTGAGAATCTTACGAAATTCCGATAAATAAGGATCTACGGTGTCCAGCATAAAACCTTTAATGTACGCTCCTGTAGATAGGCCAGCTAAAATAGAAGGATTAGGATCTAAACTAAATTCATCAACCTTTATACATATTTGATTGTTCTGCATTGCAAACTCATAATCTAGACAATACCCAACCCTAAGAAAATATGCAACATAGCAATCATGAGCAGCGAATGACAACTTACTGCTGGGCTAGTATTTCTTAGCGCCATCCTCGATGGCATGCTCCCCTCCCTCTCCTCTTGCTTGTTTCAGCTCATCTATGCCATCCTTGTTTCTCGTAATGAATGGTGGGGCAGCGGCGCCAAACTCATTTGATAGGCATTTTTTTACCAAACTATCTATTCCCTTGAGTTCTGGCTGATTCGTATATAAGCATCTAAAAATACTAAGCTCTTTTGCAAGGGCCATGTTCAAGGCTACACTTCTCTCTTCTTGCGTTTTTGTTTTTTTCAACCACTTCATTCAAAGCATCACTAAGAACTTTATGAAACTTCAATAAAGATAAGTCACAACTATCCAGAATTCCGCATTCAAAAAAATCACCTGGCGACCCCGATACACTTAACAATTTCTCATTTGAAATAGTAGATAGGTTTGTCTATATTGCCCCATATACTAAAACTCTCTTGCTTCATTCGCATAGCCAGCAACATCCCATATCATTTTATCTCCATGAAGGATGCTAACATAAGGATTTTACAATATCAAGCTTCCGCCATTAGAACCAAAGGGCTTATATATATAATTTTCTGTATATATTGGCTATACCACTTCTCTTATGAACTCATATCAATTCTCATCTTTCTTAAGTCTTTAAAGCTGCCGAGCAAAAAGCTTGTGCCAAAATAAATACCAGCAGCTGTCAATACCAATATGCAAAATATCAAAACCTTTGGTAAGGCGACATTCATAGTCTCGTACAGTAAGATCCGAGATTGACATATAAAGATCAGCATAATGCACGAAGCGAATATCGATTTAGCCAAACTCGCCATAACAGCATAATTACAACCTATGCTATAGTTTCTGTGTAGAACAATTAGTAATATTGCTACACTCAACCACGAAGAAGCTATCGATGCGATCACTACGCTAAGATAGGAGTAATACTTCAGCAATCCTAACCCCACCGCAGCATTTACCAAAACTGCTAAAACAGCCACCTTAACTGGGGTTTTTGTATCACCCCTTGCATATAGTATAGATGTCAAAACTTTCATCATAACAAAGGCTGGAAGGGCCCAGGTCCACAAAGCCAAAGCCGCGGCGGTATTTTGCACAGCCACCAGATCAAATCGACCACGAGCAAATAATACATCAACCGTATCAAAAGCCGTAGCATATATACCAAAAGCAGCAGGTAGAACCAAGAAACCTGAAAATATCACTGATTTTGAAAACAAGAGATTTGTTTGGGCCACATCCTTACTCCTTGCAACAGTCGCCAACATTACAGTACCTAGAGCCGTACCAATGAGGGCCAGAGGCAACTGAATGATACGATCAGCAAAGTATAGATATGACATTCCACCTGGTACGAACGACACTATGATCATATCGATCCAAATATTGATTTGAGCTACTCCGGATCCAGCTAATGCTGGTAATAAACGCTTCATCAAAAGCTTAGTATATTTATACCAATAAGGCCTACGAAATGGCAGCAACAAGTTGTTTTTCTTGGCAAATATGATCATCCATAGCAATTCAATTATGCCAGCAACTAATGTACTATAAGCAAGAACATGCACATTATACTCTCCCCCATCAACTACTGTAGAAATAGTAAAAACAGATATACCCAATATCACAACAATATTAAGCAGAACCGAAGTAGCTGCATAGGGCATGAACTTATCCTTGGCATTGAGTATGCTACCGTAAAAAGCCGCTATGGAAATGAAAAAAAGATATGGAAATGTTATGTAGGCCAGCTCTACCGCTAGATCAATAGCATGAGGACTTTTGGCGAATCCTGGAGTCGTGATTTTAATCAACCATGGCATGACAGAGAATATCAGGCCAACGAAACAGAGTAAGGCTAAAATGAGTAATGACTGAACGTGCATAGCCACAGTTTTCGCATATTTGTCGCCATGACTTATGTACAGTTTGCTGAACATAGGAGTAAAGGCGGAGCTCATGGCTCCTTCCCCAAATATTGTGCGAAACAGATTTGTCAACTTAAAAGCCGCGATGAACGCATCGTTTACTACCCCCGTACCAATCGTGGCAGCCATCACAGCATCACGAACGTAGCCAAGTATGCGAGATAACATGGTAATACTGCTGATGCGTAATACTGCCCTTATTATTTTCATAATACCAATTCCCGTTTTAAACCACTACGTCATCCTTATCCCGCTCTTCTATTGGTTTTAATGTATCCATTTATGCCGTTCGTCATTCACAGCCTATACCTTAATACCAGTTCCAGAATTAAATAAATAGAAGCGAGTAACCGACGCCGTAATAGTTAAAAGCTGGAACTGGTCTAATAGGCTACGCTAATCACTCCATGCACTGTTTCATCCAAGAATTGGTATTAGATTGAGATAGAATGCTCTGTTTGTAGTGCAAATATTAACCAAAAATACTATAGTCATTGCTATAATATGCATATAATAAAAACTGCAAGCAAAACATGAGGCTCATAGCAAATTGGTGGCTAAGTATAGACTATGTCACATTTATCATAATGCTTACACTCATGGCTGTAGGCCTGCTCCTAATAACAGCAGCAAGTCCGGCTATGTCTGAGCGTATAGGCACACCTAGCTTTTATTTCATTCATAAACAAATACAGTTTATGCTCATAGCCTTGCCCTGCATGATCATACCAACGTTAATGGGGGAAAAAGCTCTTAGAACTCTTTCATTTATATCGCTTTTTATAATTATTCTGCTTCTTTGTCTTTTACCATTTTTCGGTGATGTCACCAAGGGAGCTAAGAGGTGGATTAGCGTTGCTGGATTTTCACTTCAACCATCAGAATTTCTCAAGCCATTTTATGGAGTTGTAATAGCGAAGATATTGACAACCTCTAAAAGCAAAAATTTCATAAACTTTGCTAGTGAAATCGATAAAATGAACAAAAATGGGAACGAGAGATTCTTCATTGCATCCATCCTGCACATGTTAATCATTGGTTTGCTGCTAATGCAGCCAGATTTTGGTATGACCGTCACAGTCTCGGTTGTTACTGGAATACAATTCTTTTTAGCGGGGTTGCCGATACACTTCATAATCATAATGCTTACCATCCTCTGTATTGGTTTTTGGGGAGCTTATATCGCTCTCCCACACGTCACCAAGAGAATCGATCTGTTTATGCATGGAAGCAATGAGCATTGCTATCAAGTTCATAAGTCCTTAGAATCCTACGCAAGAGGAGGATTCTGGGGCACAGGACCAGGAGAAGGAGCCTTGAAGTATATGCTACCTGATTCTCATACCGATTTCATTTTTGCTACAGCAGGAGAAGAGCTAGGCATCGTCTTCTGTTTGATCGTCCTAGCTCTTCTAGCCTTTCTAGTACTAAGATGTATAACGCAAATAGCTAACCTTAAAAGTCAGTATGATATATGTGTAGCTATCAGCTCTATCACGTATATAGCCTTTCAATCCCTCTTCAATATAGGAGTCACCTTACATTTATTTCCAACAAAGGGCATGACCTTACCTTTTATTAGCTATGGAGGCTCTTCCCTTATAGCGTTATCACTAGCTATGGGTATTTATTTGCAAATTACTCGTAAAAGCAGATTGAGAACAAGATCTAAATCGGATCTTATTATATTTGGCCCTAAAATATCGGCCATATATCATTAATGATGTACAGGACTGACTGAGTGGAAGGGTTTTTTCATACTATTCTGTGTTACGCTATCCTGATGTGTTTGCAGTGAGAGTTTTTTTGATGGTTTGCGATCTTCACTTATGGTTACACACTCAATCAAAACTTTATGTGGCAACGGATTATCCCACTGATTTTGCTTCAGAGACTTACTGGCAATCTCACAATTATCGGATTTACGGTGAAGATTATCCCAAGAAAGAGCACATGTTTTTATACCAACTGTGACATTTACTTTTGCATAGGTTTTCCAAACTTCAGACTCAGAACTGAGCACTAATAGTCTACTTTTTATAAAAAGGGCAA
>CAIOSF010000092.1 GCA_903860855.1 uncultured Alphaproteobacteria bacterium
AAGCCGCAGCCAAGGCTCCAAGCTTGAGATTAACCGGTACAACAACAGCAAAAAAAAATGTCAGTATTTTCGCTCAAGCTGATGGTATGGTAGTAAAGATATTCGCCAAATCTGGTCAACGGATGAGTGTAGGCGAACCAATATTGGAGATGGAAAGTAAAAACAAAAAAGAAGCGATGCGAGCAGCTGCTGACAATTTCAAAAGTGCCGAGTTGAATTACAAATCCGTGATGACACTATATAATAGTGGATTATCATCTAGATTTGATCTTGATAATGCCGCAGTAACATTAGAGAACGCTAAATCAGATCTAGCTTTGAGCAGCACGGAATTGGCTCATATAATTGTAAGAGCACCATTTGATGGTTATGTTGATTATATCAGCGCTCATGAAGGAGATGTCGTCCAATTTGGCACAGCCACCGCAGCTTTGGATGGCAGCCTGGCCAGCTACGTGAGCTTGGAAGACATGACGGTTCATGTGCAGTTATCTGAACAAGAAAGGGCAGCCGTAGCAAGACAGCTTGAAATAGCCCAAAATATTGCCCCTCAGAATGCGAGCTATACTAAGCAGAGCAATAATGGTGATCAGGTAAAAGCTGAAAAAACTTTGACTAACGTAAAGGTGCCGACGAGACAACAAGGAGCACTGAGGCCAAAAGTGAAGATTGCAAATATTTTGCATGATGATAAAAAATATGATGGATTTTTGAGGTTTATCAGTAGGTCTATCGATATAAACAGTAATACATTTTTGCTTGAGCTCGATGTGCACAATGAAACAAACTTGCTAGTAAACGGTCAAACTGTTGATGTGATCTTATATGGACATAAGGTGCCAGCTCATGCAATACCTCAATCTGCTTTGATATTAAATGATAGAGGTGATTCTTTATCTGTTAAAACAATTCAGAATAAAATCGTTAAAAGCTACGATGTAAGCGTGCTATCGGAAGATGAGAGCAGTGTATGGGTTACAGGTTTACCTGAAAAAGTTGAGATAATCACCATGGGGCAGGCTTATATTGAAGATGGAACAGCTCTATGATGGGAATATTTGATGACGGGAGTTATGGTAAAAAAAACTGCTATAGCTATAGCAAGCCATCTATCAAAAAATAAGCAATTATCAATTGCATTATATTCAATTTGACATTTTAGTGGCCGCAATAATACTATATTGCCCTGGATTATAATTCCATAATAGCAAACGAAAGCAGACGGATAAGATGCAAGAAGTCACGGGACGTATAGGTTATACAAAAATTGACAAGCACAAGCTTTTTTATGAGAACCAACTGGCAAAAATTATGAAAAAGCTAGGGAATGAGGAAGGATCTGAGAGTGCTTATAGTACCACGATGCAGTCGATCAAGGCATCCGACAGTAATGGTATCAAAGCAGCTGAGCTTGTAATTAATAACCCCAGGAGTACCACAACCGACAACACATTCAAGCCTATGTCTCTGTTCCATCTAATAGCGAAGAAAATCTCCGATAACAAAGACAATATTTATCTTAGACTACTGTTGGAAGACACAGCCTCTTATGATTCTGAGACTAAGAAGTATTTCGATGTAGATAACCGGGAGATACTAATAAAAATAAACCCTGAGAAATTCCATAAGCGCTATCCCATAACCTCAAATGACATGGTTAT
>CAIOSF010000093.1 GCA_903860855.1 uncultured Alphaproteobacteria bacterium
AGTGGTAATATCATATACTAGTTATTTCGTAGCTTATTATTACGTTATCGCCTCCGTCATCTTTAAAATCATCAAAGAAGAACCAAAACCAAAGCCAGAAAGAAAAAAACTCCTCAGCGATACAACAACCCATGATATGAGGGCACCATTTGTTATTTCTCAAGTTAATCTGGAAACACTGCAAACAATATTATCAAGACAAGTTCAAGTTCAAAATGATGAAGATAAAGAAAAACTAAATATAAAGATCAATAAAGACGATTATAAGTACTTAAAAGATATGGCAAATGGGATGCTTAGCCTGGCAAAAAGAGGAGAAAGAACTCTCGACATGCTAATGGTATCTCTGGAAAACAAGATCACAGCAAACGACATAGGGACATATTCAATGGCCGACTGTATAAAAGAGGCGATAAAAGAGTATGTTTTGGACAAAACTGAGAAAATGATGGTTACCTATAGCGATAAGAACGACTTTTTCTTCAAAGGATCGAAATACTATGTTAAGCATGTTTTATTCAATTTGATAAGAAATTCCTTTGAATACGCTGGTAAGGGAGCGACCATCGAGATCTGGTTAGGAAAGAATAAGGCAGAGGATAATCAGCTTTATTTCACAGACAGAGGACCTGGCATAGCTGAAGATAAAATCCAGGATATATTTGGTGGTTTAAGGACAGAAGGTTCATCTGAAACGGGGATAGGCCTGGCTTTCTGCCGAATGGTCATGGATGAAATGGGTGGGACTATTGAGTGCGAGTCTGAGGTGGGGAAATATACAATGATCACCCTCACATTCCCACCGGTCGTCTTCGCCATGGGAGATGGTAAGAGTTAAGCAACAGCATATCCATCCCCCCCCCTCTCTCTATTCCTTCTCTTTACCAGTAAAATCGGCCCAGAAGTTCTTCACTTTGCTAAAGAAACTATCGGATTGAGGATGAGAATTATCTTTGCCTTCCTCTTCAAATTCTTGCAATAACTCTTTTTGCTTCCCCGTTAAATTCAAAGGGATCTCGATTTTAGCATGCATAATCATATCGCCATGGTTGTGCTGGGTGGACTTAAGTTTAGGCATTCCTTTGCCTTTAATTCTGAACATAGTACCATTTTGAGTACCAGCTGGAATCATGACTTTAATCATAGTACCATCTATACCTGGTATCTCTATGCTACCACCCAAAGCAGATACGATCATTTTTATTGGCACAGCACAATGCA
This sequence comes from uncultured Alphaproteobacteria bacterium, assembly GCA_903860855.1. Lineage (GTDB taxonomy): Bacteria > Pseudomonadota > Alphaproteobacteria > Rickettsiales > Midichloriaceae > CAIOSF01. Next base: position 1,222 of record CAIOSF010000093.1, read on the forward strand.
GATCGTTCCCATCTCTTTCGTATAGTGTATGAGGCTTAACTTCGACGAATATATAGAGATCACCAGAACCTCCACCTCTAAGACCAGCCTCACCTTCCCCTATTACCTTAATTTTGGCCCCATCATGCACACCAACGGGTATTGTTACTGCAATTGTTTTGCTGCGCTGAATCCTTCCCTCTCCGTGGCAAGCATGGCATGGATTTTTAATCTTAACACCGCTACCACCGCACCCAGGGCAAGTTTGCTCTATTGTAAAGAACCCCTGCTGCATGCGAATCCTGCCACTGCCTCCACATTGTAAACAAGGCGTTGACTCGACATGGCCATCCTTGCAGCCGGAGCCATTGCAAATCTCACATTTACAGGCTATTGTGTATTTTATATTTTGCTTCTTACCATGATAAGCTTCTTCAAGGGAAACACTTAGGTTATAGCTCAAATCCGCACCACGACTCGATTGAGATGGCCGCCGTTTATTACCACCTCCCATTACATCATTAAACATACCGCTGAATATATCGGCAAAACCCTCAAAATCAGCATTACCAAAACTTCCTGCGCCTCCAGCCCCAGATCCTGGTCCAGGGCGGTGCCCCCCACCTCCACCACCAAAGGCTGCATGACCGTAGTTGTCGTACGCAGCTTTCTTCTGAGGATCCTTTAATACCTCATACGCTTCCGTCACCTCTTTGAACTTCTTCTCAATCTCTTTGTTGCCCTGATTGCGGTCCGGATGATGTTCCATAGCTAATTTACGATAGGCTTTCTTGACCGCAGCGGCATCAGCATCACGTGGCACACCGAGTATCTTGTAGTAGTCCTCTTTGCTCATTTCTTCTTAACATTCTTAAAGTCGTATTGGTAGTAAATAGTTTGGATGTGGCAAGTATCAAGGGTTGATATGGATATTACAACCTCACCTTATGCACAGATTTTGAAAGAACCTCATAAAACCTGGCCAAAATCAGCATAATACCCTTTAGTGAAGTCCAGGAATTTTGCAGCTCTCAGCATTGCCTTGCATAAGATTAGTTATAAATAATTTCAGTTCATATTTTTACATCTAAAAAATAGAACAAACCTATCTAAAGTAGTGCTTGATGTAATAGAATGAATATGCCATACATTGCGACACAATCTCACACTGTATAGCCATCGCATGATTAATAAAAACTTTGGCCAAGATCAAGATATTATGGAAAAATCAAAGCAATCAACCAACGCAGCATCTGGCAAGAAAATACGGCTAATGCCTTTAAATTCGCAGTCAAATGGCAATGTCGTTAACTTGCAAATAGATATCACGAACAAGCCTCAGGAGAAGTCTAAACCAACCCCAGCCTATAATAAGATGCTATTTATACCAAAAGATGTACCAATTTTGATAACAATAATGAATAGAGAAGGGAGAAAAATTCGCAACCCCAGCCAACGAAAGCAATATATCGCAGCTTTAAGCGTACACAATATCAACCTATGAGGAAGCTCTAAGGCACGCTAAACCCGGCTACTTTACACAAGCTAAAATACTATTAAACTTGGCCGATATGAAAGACAACCCCGCTTGAGGCATTCAATATGCGAATGAGGGCCGTTTCTATAGCAATACCATTTATAATATACCATCGTGATTACAAATTAGCTTTAGAGCTGATATCAGAAGCTATGTATAGTAATACTATATTCTATTCAGAGCTGCAATTGGCGCGATATTCTCTTCAGCGAGTTAATAAATTTAGAAAATAAAATACATCTGGTAGATATTCTGAATGAAATCGGCCGTCTGTATATGAAGAACAATGAGCAACATAAAGATCATGGACAATATGGAAATGCTGTATTTTTACTAAGACAATCTCTCGCAATACTTGATAGGTATTACAATATCAACTGCATGCGACTTGATTCTTTTTATCGCCAGATCTATTAATAGTGCATGCGGTTCTTATAACCATGATAATCAACTTATAATGGAAGAACAACAAAACACTAAGTTAACTATAAACCATCAAAAAACAAAATCGCGTGGTGCATTCAATGAACTTAAGTTGCTAACTACGACATATGTAACAAATCTGTGCGTGGAAATATTAGATAATATATGTGAATGTGAAAAAGGTAGGAAAATACCTACAAATCAGCCTGAGATCAATCAGTCTGTGATAAATAACACCCTACCCATGATCACTCTATCATCAGATGAACACTATGAAATAACTGGTAAAATAATTCCTGAAAAAGATATGCAAACGATTCTCAGCCAGAAGGAGATAGGGACTGGCTATATAGATGATATCAACGTTAATATTTCCCATTCTAATCTAGGAAACACCGAGATGAGGCTACGCAGTAAGAATCCTAATCGCATTCGTGAAATAATTTCCAGTCATGATAAGAAAGATCATATGGCATATACAAAACAGTACACTCCTGATATAGAAAAACATCCCAGCATCAAAGAAACCACGGAGCTAAATTTATCTGAATTTGAGAATGACTCCCTAACGAACTACATCCCAGCGAACACACAACTTGACACCGGTGATATAACGGAATCAACAAACAACACTCCTATAAAACCTCATTTACCTGGTGTGAAGAAAAAAATTAGCAAAAAAAATGAAGGCAATACTTGTTATTCCCATAGATCTGGCAGAAGAACGTAGACCTAATAGAAGATATGCAAATAAACCAATCTGGAACAGACCGCAGAAAACAGCACTTGAATAGATCAGATAGTAAAGAGAGTTTGCCAAAATGATGTTAATCCGCTAAATTAACTCACTCGTCAAGATATAAGTATGCAAACAGTAGTTCAAATGTCTCAAAAAGAAACTCAAAGACTAGATGGCAGGCGCTTCGATGAAATGAGACCTCTGGAGCTCACCATCAACTATCTTGAAAATGCTGATGGGTCATGCTTAGTCAAACTTGGTAATACATGGGTAGTCTGCACTGCTAGCATCGATGAAAGAGTCCCCCAATTCCTTCGCAATACCGGATCAGGCTGGATTACTGCTGAATACGGCATGCTGCCTCGCTCAACCAATAGTCGTATGCAGAGAGAAACGGGTAAAGGACCAAGCGGTAGAACTCATGAAATTCAGCGCTTAATAGGTCGGAGCCTGCGTGCCGCCGTTAATCTAACTGAACTTGGTGAAAGGCAAATCATTATAGATTGTGATGTAATACAAGCCGATGGAGGTACGCGCACAGCCGCAATAAATGGGGGATATGTAGCGCTACATCTGGCTCTGCGCAGTCTATATCAAAAGCGTTTGTTACGTAAAATCCCGATTATCCGACATATCTCCGCAATTTCATGTGGGATTGTAGGAGGAAGCCCCATGCTAGACCTAGCGTTCTTTGAGGATAGTAACGCTGACGTAGACGCAAACTTTGTCTGTGCTTCTGATGGCACAATGGTTGAAATGCAATGTACAGGCGAAAAAGGAACATTTACTACCGATCAAATGCTCACTATTTTAGAGATGTCCAAGAAAGCATGTGGTGATATCACATCGGCACAAAAGAATGTAATGAATTTATCCTAATC
>CAIOSF010000094.1 GCA_903860855.1 uncultured Alphaproteobacteria bacterium
ATGCAGCCTAAGCTATGAAAACTTAATACGTTTTATTTAAAATCTTATAGTCCCACTATATCAATAAATTGTAAAAAAATATTAATGTAAACTATCACTTGTCAAAGTTATTACAAATAAATCTTGAATAAGCACAGATAAATCAATAAAAATCTCTCGGATTATACTAGATTCCAGACATCTATCCAATATCAAATAATACATCATTGTTCTCTATCTCTCCTATATGCTATATAGATTATATAGACTTTAGGTCATCTTGCTCTATATAGACAATAAGTTAGCCTATCATAGTGTATAAACATATAATGAGCTATTATCATGAATTTATATCAACTTTCTGAACCAACAAAATCTCAAGAAATAATGCTAGGGATAGATCTTGGTACAACAAATTCCTTAGTCGCATTAGCGAGTCCGAAAGGGGTTAGGCTCATAACGGATAATAGTGGTCATAGTATTATTCCATCTGTTATTGCTTATGTTGATGGCAATGCAATGATCGGATATCAAGCCATGGCCAAAGAGTCATCTACATATTCAAGCAAAAGGGTTATAGCATCACGTTCTGTCGAAGGGTTATGCATCCGTTCCGGTAATCATGACCTTGATCAGGCCATTAGAGATTCAGCAGAAATTCTTCGTTATCTAAAGAAGCTAGCTCAATTGAGTGAAGGCTTGGAAGTAAATAGGGTTGTTTTAACTGTTCCAGCTCATTTTAATGAGCACGCAAGGAACGCTACCCGTAAGGCCGCTGAGATCGCGGGACTAGATGTTGTTAGGCTTCTAAATGAACCAACGGCAGCAGCTGTGGCCCATAGCCTTAATGCCCGTGCTGCTGGTAATTTTTTAGTATATGATTTAGGGGGAGGTACATTTGATGTATCCATTTTAAAAGTATATGATGGGGCGTTGAGAGTTGTCGCTACTGGTGGTGATAATAACTTGGGAGGAGATGATTTTGATGACATATTAGCGAGCTACTTATACTCTTGTGCTATCAGCTCCCTAAAAAGAGAGCAACTTTTGTTGGCAAAAAGAGTCAAAGAGCATCTATCAAATCATGATGATTGGTCCTTTGAAGCCGCTCCTGGTAACCTTTCTGCCAATGCTATAATAGGGTCAGGTCTTGTAATGAAGCCAAAGCTGGATTATGTCACCAGGGATGAGGTGGAAAAGTTATGGGACCATTTAATCAAACGCAGTATGGCGATAGCTCATCGTACTATTAAAGATTCTGGCTTTAGTCATGATAAAATTGATGAGATTATTCTCGTCGGGGGGGGATCTCGCATGCCTCTGGTTAAAAATACCTTGCAAGAAATGTTTGGAAATAGACCTCCTCTTGACTCAATCAATCCCGATGAAGTGGTCGCTATAGGAGCTGGCATCCAAGCCCGTGCTTTGTTGGGTTATAGTGATCATCTGCTGCTAGATGTTGTGCCTATGTCCCTTTGTATAGAAACTTTAGGGGATGAAGTTGAGGTGATTATACCGCGCAATGCTCCGATACCCGCGATAATTGGAAAAATGTTTACCACTAGTATAGATGGTCAAACTACATTCAAAATTCAAATACTGCAAGGTGAGGGGAAGCTAGTTAAAGAATGTGTGTCATTAGGTCTATTTGAGCTGGATGGGATAACGCCTATGTTGGCCGGACAAGCTAGGCTTGAGATAACATTTATAGTCGATGCCAACGGACTGTTGAGCGTCAAGGCTGAGGAAAGAGTAACTGGTATAAGTAAAGATGTTGATATTCGAAGGATAGCTACTTCTTTAGATAACAAGGAGTAATATCGGTTCCAGCTTTTAGCTATTATTGCGATGCTCCTAGGCATTTAGCATATTGCATGTCTCTCTCTTTACTATTCAATTTAGGAATTGATATATGATGTAGAAGTTGAACGTGCAGCACAGATAATCTCTGTCAACACTCGGTTCATCCTATGCGTTAGATGCGGGCTTGGTAGCTAAGTTTTGATAGTGGATATAAAAAAAGTGAAACACATAAATAACATCAGTTTATCACATGTAATGGACGAGCCATAGGTGAAGTCAAAGCGACAGTAATTAAAATAGGAAACTAGGTATAAGAACAGAAAAGCAAAACGGGCCATACGAAAAATCGCACAGCCCGTCATTGTACCGCTAAACCATATTAAATTAATTTAATATCGGTAGCCGAGGTTTTGCCTTTATTAGTAGTAAGATTATAGCTGATACGTTGACCTTCGTTCAGAGTTGATATACCGGCTTTTTCCAAAGCGCTAATATGC
>CAIOSF010000095.1 GCA_903860855.1 uncultured Alphaproteobacteria bacterium
AATAGACAAGCTCTCAGACCAGTGGAAAGCTAGCATTACGGCTGCCAACGTTCCATTGGAAGTCAGACCACGCAAGGTATCCGCAACAGCTATAACAAAATTATTACACAACCCATATTGTTATTATGCCGAATATATACTTGCTCTTCGAAAAATGAGGGCGGTAGATGAAGTTGAAGATTCAGGAAAGAATTTTGGCATTATGCTCCATGAACTATTGGCAAAAACTAACAAATTTTTAGTAGAAAGTAGCAATGACAAGACCAATACGAGGGATTATTATCTGTGGTCCATGCTGATGACATATCGCGAGATATCTACGCGCTATACTCAGCATAAACCTTATTTACAAAAAATATGGCAGAATCGCATTATCCATATAGGGGAATGGCTTTGGGACAATAAACCCAAGATAACCTCACTCTATTCTGAATGTCGCGGAGAAATGGTATGCAAGATTAATCACGACTACAAGATCATCGTTGAAGCTACTATCGACCGTCTCGATATTGTACATCAAGATCAGCAGCCAGATGAAGGATGGAGTCCGAAGCTCAACGAAGTTATCAGCCTTAATCCAGCAGCGTATGGGCAATCACAAATCGCCTCGATCATAGACTATAAAACCGGCTATCTCCCATCTAAATATGAAGTTGCAAGTGGAATTGCTCCTCAACTGATCCTCGAAGGAATTATTTTACAGAGAGGAAAGCTACCAATCAACGATGTTGATTTAAGAGCGACCTTAGAGGTAAATCTGACATATATTCAGCTAAATGGACGCAAAAACACAGAGAAAGAGGTGAAAATAGACTTGGAAGCCGGTCATCACAATCTAATGAATCTCATTCAAATATTCTATAATCAAGAGGAGCCATATGTTGCAACTCAACTATATAGAGAAAAAATGTACAAACACCTGGCTAGAACTTGAAAAATTAAAAATAACCTCACTCTTTCTGATAACCTGCGCCATTCTATTATTTCTCTCTTTTAACTGCTTACCTTACGCAAGGCAATTCTAAGAGCTGCAAAATTCCTAGACTTCACTAAATAGGTACTATGCTATGTTTTACGAAGTTCTTTCAAAATCTATGCATAGGGTGAGTTAATTACTGAACTTCAACTTACTTGATTACACTTGATATGATATACAGAGTGCCCGATGAATATATAGCCGCTAGCACATCATCAAGTATAACTCCAGCTGCATTGGGCATGCTCTTCTCTATGGTTCGAATAAAGAAGGGCTTACGTATATCAAAAAATCTAAACACTATTGTTGCTACAATGAACATTTCCAAGAGTGCCTTATGTGGACTATCCGTTGGAGCAAATTTAATGGCTATTGGTAATATCCATTGATATGAAATAGCTATTGTGAGCAATATCCCGATCACTTCATCAATGACTATCGATTTATGATCAATAAGCCCTGTTTCTTCATGGTACCTTCTGATGGCTATATATCCAAATATAGTAAGCAGTACAATAGAGGTGCCAAGCCATATACGTATTTCGGCCAGTGACCCACTGATCATGATCAACAAATAGTAGAGAGGGAACGCAGCGATCGTGCCGAATGTACCAGGAGCTGCTGGGATTAATCCCGAGTAAAACCATGTTGCAATGATATATTGCCAACTGTATCGATATGATCGGTCTGTGGTCTGGTTCTTCACTATCGCTACTTATCTCTTTATATAATTTTGATGCACTTCGCCTATCATAAATATTTCAGAAATATTTCAAAGCATTTTATGTATGACGTTCACGTTTGATAAAATTGATTGTTATTCATCAATGGCGTATTGAGGGATATTATCTTTCGTTAGTGCGTTGAATTTTATCGTTTTTAGTTGATCAGTTACCTTCCCATCATCTTTATTTCCCCCACTCTGCTC
>CAIOSF010000096.1 GCA_903860855.1 uncultured Alphaproteobacteria bacterium
AAATAACCATCAATAAAAACGCAAACAGATATAAAATCACCATAGAATATGGTGGTACCCCATTCCGCGGTTGGCAAGAACAGAATGGGCGACTATCGATACAGGGGCTTATCCAACAAGCAATCTATAAATTCAGTTCTGAAATGGTGATATTGTATGGAGCTGGTCGCACAGACGCCGGTGTCCATGCCCTGGGACAGGTGGCTCATTTTGACCTACATAAATCACTTCCCACTCGCACTATCGTTGATGCTATCAATCACTTCCTCAGACCCCATCCAATCATGGTCCTTGCAGCAGCTCAGGTTGATAGGAGCTTTCACGCTAGATTCTCCGCCATAAGTCGCTCATATTTCTACCGCATCCTCAATCGATACGCCCCTCCTGCACTTGACGTGAACAGAGTGTGGCATGTTCGTGAAAAGCTGGATGCTGTAAAAATGCATGAAGCTGCTCAGATTCTTGTCGGGAAACACGATTTTAGCAGTTTTCGCTCCAGTCATTGTCAGGCAAAAACCCCAATCAGATCAATACATCAAATTTCAGTTATAAGAACTGGCGATGGAAAACACGATGACACTATAAAAAATCACATCAAAATGTATGATGATGAAGTAATAATACACGTCAAGGCCCGATCATTTTTGCACAATCAGGTAAGGATAATAGCGGGAAACTTGCGGAAGATTGGAGGGGGGCAATGGGATGCAGAACAACTTACCAGAGTATTGCGAGCTAAGGATAGGCGTGCAGCCGATGCCACAGCCCCAGCTTATGGATTGTACTTACATGAGATTAAGTATGTGACGTAATAAACACATACTCTAGATGTGTCTATCTCTTCAGTGATTATACGTATTTTTATACATGGTTATGTACACACTACCAATCTATTAAACTCCATATAATCAAAATATTAAGATAAATTTCGATGTAATTTGAAATTTTTTTCGTTACTGTGAAGAAGTTAACCAATATTTATAATCAAAGTCACAAGGGGCATTCAATGATAGATAATTCGCAAAAAGCAAAACCACTATTTTCTGATGGTTTAGGTGGCCTAACTGGTAATCCTGATATTAATTATAGAAAAATGTACTACCCAGATTCTTAAACGCCGGGGTATCACGCGCCGATCTGAAGGCATTCTACGAAAATAATCCTAATGGCTGCGATAAACTAACTTCTCAACGCATAGTCACTCTTATAACTTATAGCAATAACAATGCAAGGCCCGTACCATTCTCCGATCTGAAGGCACTTTATGAAGAGAATCCTGTCATCTTTGATAAGCTAACTTCTCAAGGCGCAGTGGATCTCGTTACAAGGCGATACAATCCCATACCATTCTCCCATCTGAGCACACTCTGTGAAGAGAACCCCAATACTTTTTCAAATATAGTGGCTACAATCACATTTCGTAATGATTTTTAGAAGCTATAGGGATAATTAGTAAAACCTCAGATATTACCATACTAACCAGTGGCCTCGATGATATTAAACCTAGTACTTATTGTTGCAAAAGTGGAGGAGAACAGAGCAGCACGAGAGGCACAACGAGAATTGTAAAAAAAAACGTCAGTGACTAGATGTATCAACGCTAGGTTATTAGGCTATTGCCTTAAATCAAAGCAGGTCTTCTTCATCCTGTCGCAAGCCTCTTTGAGGAGAGCTTCAGATGTAGCACAGGAGATCCTTATATAGCCAGGAGCACCAAAAGCCTCTCCTGGGACAGCGGCTACAAGAGCTTTTTCAAGCAAGTAGCTGCAAAAATCATCCGATGACAAAATAGCCCTAGCAGCAACAGCCCTTCTCTCTACCATGTTCTCTTCTTTGCCCACCATCTTATCCTCCACCTTACTACCCACTCCGTCACCGACTCTTCCGCTACTGCCGATGAAACTGCTACAGTTGATCAACAAATAAAAAGCACCGCTTGGTTTCTTGCAGCTTAGGCCATCGATATTATTTACAAGATCAAGCACCATATTACGTCTGCGTTCAAACAGATCCCTCCCCTCGGCAATACAATCTTGTGGACCATTAAGAGCAGCAAGAGCAGCATACTGACTGATGGAACAGGCATTCGATGTGCTTTGTGATTGAATTATCGACATAGCGTCTATGATTTCCTTAGGCCCAGCTCCATAACCAACTCGCCAACCAGTCATTGCATAGGATTTAGACATACCATTTATAGTTAGAATTCTGGATTTGAGGCTTGGATCTACTTGAGCCAGAGTGCAGAACTTATGATCATCAAATATTATGTGCTCATATATATCATCCGTCATAACATAAACATTGGGATGCTTGCGTAACACTTCGGCTATCTCTACTAACTCCTCCCAATTATAGGTAGCACCCGTTGGGTTGTTCGGTGAATTTATGATCAACCACTTAGTTGCTGGAGTAATAGCTTTTTCTATCTCGCTCGCTCTTGGTTTAAAACCATTCTCTTCTTTGCAATGAACGATAACAGACTTCCCTTCAGCCAACTCAACCATATCTACATAAGAAACCCAATATGGAGCCAGGACGATCACCTCATCGCCCGCACTGATAGTGGCGAGCAAAGCATTGAACAGTACTTGCTTAGCCCCAGCCCCAACAATGATTTCATTTGGCTTATAAGAAATGCCGTTCTCTCGCTCAAACTTGGCACAAATAGCATCTTTCAGCTGCTTGATACCCTCAACTGGAGTGTACTTTGTTTTCCCCTCATCTATAGCAATCTTAGCCGCAGTCTTGATATGATCCGGCGTATCATAATCTGGTTCGCCAGCGCTTAGGCTGACTATATCATGGCCAGCTGCCTTAAGTTCCATAGCCTTAGCAGTTATAGCAAGGGTTGGAGATGGTTTAACGGCTTGTAATCTTTTACTCAATATCATCTTTTTACTCATCATTGATAATAGTTTTAGTTAACAGGTTAAAAGCGTAAACTGGCATTTATACCAGTTTCCGAATTAAATAGTACAAGGAGCGAGGCGCAAAGCCTATTGAATATAGGCTTTGAATCCAATGGGATGAACGGATACACCTCGGATCTGCGGAGCGCAGCATTGCCGAGCAACGCAGTAATAGTTAAAAGCGGTAATTGGTATTATATATTAAACTGTACAAAGCATGCTATAACAACAAAGAAAACTAAAGTCATTGGGAGAAATATCTTCCAATTAAGCCTCATCAACTGATCATACCTATAGCGAGGCAAGGCTGCCCTCACCCAAATAAATACAAACAGACACATCATAATCTTCAATATGAACCATAGTGTCCCTGGAATGAAACTCATACCAAACCATGGCAACCATCCACCCAAAAACAAAGTGGTGGCCATAGCGCTACCAAGGATCATATTAGCGTATTCACCCAAAAAAAACAGAGCAAATGGCATAGAAGAGTACTCAACATGATAGCCTGCAACAATCTCGGATTCCGCCTCTGGTAGATCAAAGGGATGACGGTTTGTTTCAGCAAGAATGGAGATAAAAAATATGACAAATACTGGCAATAGGACAAGATGCATATACCAAGGTAAATGGTGCTGGGCATAGACAATTTCCACCAAATTCATGCTGCCTGACACCAATAAAACACAAGCTATGCACATACTCAGGGATAGTTCATAGGAAATCATCTGAGCTGATGACCTTATCGCCCCCAAGAAAGCGTACTGAGAGTTACTTGCCCATCCAGCTATTATAATACCATAGACTCCCAAAGATGATGTTGCTAACAAATACAACACACCAACATTAATATTTGCTAATGAATGACCGGTAATCGGTATCACAGCCCAACCAACCATAGCCATGACAAAAGTAATAATAGGCGCTAAGAAGAACAATGCATTATCAGCCTTTGTCGGGATAATCACCTCCTTGAATACCAACTTTAGAGCATCAGCTATTGGCTGAAGGAGACCAAAGGGCCCGGTAATACTTGGCCCTTGCCTCAGCTGCATCCAGCCGATGATTTTTCTCTCTGCTAGCGTTAAATAAGCAACTGATAATAACAGTGGAATGACAAGCAAGATAACCCAACCTATTATTGGCAATAGAGTGGGTATTGCTATCTCCACGAGATAATCCATGATTTCATTCACTGTATAAATTTACAATTACAATCAGTGAGGATAGTAATACAAGTACAAACATTAAGGAAATAAAAATTGCAATTTCGAATCATACTGTGTAGCTTATGCGATGTTATCTGATACCCAGATGAATTCATGGTCAGTACTGTGAACTTATGCAGTATATAAATAGGAGTGTAGCTCAATCGGTAGAGCACCGGTCTCCAAAACCGACGGTTGGAGGTTCAAGTCCTCTCGCTCCTGCCACCTATCAATTAAAAAAACTCCCCATTATCCTGAGCTAGGCACTCACCGTCTGCTTACACTTGCTCCTTAGGTGCCGGATTCGACACAGCAAGTTGCAATGCGCAAGAGATGGGAATTACCTCCTCCCAAAAGACTAAAATATAGCCAAGAGCGATTAGCCGGCTATTTTCTTTGCTATAACCAAAGCATCTCTCTCGGCCATCCCCTTATATATATGACCGAGCCACAAAACCTCTTGCTTCTTTTCAGCCCATTCCTGGACATCATGTGCTTTTGTGTTTAAACTACTGGCTAGATCAGTATGATCTTCAATTTCCATCTTCCTATCTTCCCTCATGTTCTCAATCAAACCAAAAATATTTACACCCATCCTCTTCATCAAAGAAATCGATTTCGCAGTCTGCGCCATGGCAATTTTGCACGGAGTTGTGACCATTATAGCACCGCTTATGCTATAGTTACTTGTCAGACTGAGATGAATATCTCCTGTGCCAGGCGGAGTATCAATAAGTAAAAAATCCAGAGATTTCTTACCAAAAACGCCATTCTTATTCCCCCATCTGTTCTTGCCCCATTCGGTTTGATAAAGCAAAGTGTGGAGCATTTTTACAGCCATAGGACCTCGCCACAGCAAGGCCTCATCCGTCAACATACTAACTGACATAACCTGTATGCCATCTTTCTCAACTGGTATAAAAAGCTCATTATGGAGCTCGGGTTGTCCCTCTATATCCATGATTAATGGTATCGAAGCTCCGTAGACATCAACATCAACAATACCAATGTGATAACCTAAACTTTTTAATCCCTTAGCAAGTGCAACAGTAACCGTGGACTTTCCAACCCCACCCTTGCCTGAGCAAATGGCGATTATATTTTTCGCCCCGAGAACATTATGCTTTTCCATCCTCTTTTGCTTTTGTGATTGCATTTGCATATCAGCCCCTCCACCCCGATCTTTCTCTTTTTTCTGAGCATATTTTTGGGTCGATTCAACCTGTTCATGCCCCTGCTCGGGAGATGAATGCCG
>CAIOSF010000097.1 GCA_903860855.1 uncultured Alphaproteobacteria bacterium
ACGCTATAATCCAATTTTGGTTCTTTGCTATATTGATGCTCTAAAGCCGCCTCCTTGGGAAGAAGTATTCTAACAGTACCATGGGAACTAGCTTTCATTTTAAAGGTCACCTCTATTTGCTCGCCAGCTGGAGTTATGGTGTAGTAATAGTCATCTATGCTTTGCTTTGTGGGTTTTAAGATTCTGCTCGCTGTGCTTTGCTTCGTGTTTTAGCTGTTGTTTAGCATAGGCTGGATGTGCGCCAAACACTGAGATCAATAAGGTGATGCTTATCAACAAAGCAAAGAATGCAAAAGTATCCTTCAGTGTTAGAGTATGACTAAGTATTTTAAATTCTGCTGTATTTTTACTCATTTTCTTCGTGGTTCCGACTGTTAGCAGCCGATGATACTTGCCTAAGAAGAGATTAAAAATCGAGTTTACCTATAACGCCTACTGTACCTTCACCTGCAACGATGCCAACTCGCGCATTCATCTTACCTAATGGTGGGGTGGTCGCCGCGATTACAGGTTTGCCGTTAGGGCCAAATCCCGCCCCAACTTGTCCTCCATCATGAGTGGTAACATGAAGCATTTGATCGGCGCCATGTATCTGAGCCGGAGGGAAGGTCGTCTGCATATGTTCCAAAGTTTCTTCAAGCAAAGATGCTGCTGCTATACCAAAAAGTACCATATGTTCTAAATCCAACATGAGAATTCCTCTAAACTGATAATAATTAATAAAATAACGACAATATGTAATAAAGTTATGTGAATAATAAAAGTTACAAACTGAATATCCATCATTACACGCCCAAGTTTTTATTCTCGCCTCGTCAACTTGTCAACAGGCTATTTTGCTTTTTGGATATAGTTTTAGTTCCAGTCTTTGGATATACGATTAGGGAGTGTTTTTTAGAGCATGAAACGAAGTAACCCGGCCTGAGTCCACTTCCATTTAGCATCATTTTTTCTCTTGTAAGCCATCTAAAATTGAGTCATGATATAACCCTAATAACAACATGCAATCAAATCAAAGATCTGATGTGTAACAGTATAGGCACGGTGGTGTTCACAAAATGCTTTGGTAGCTTTATCGGAACTGATAAGTTCAATAATCGTTATTACCAAGGGCGTGGTTGGACCAAGGGGCGGCGTTGGGTTTTATACCATAAAGATAATTGGAAACAAGAGACAGCACGAGAATGGTTTAACTGGTTGTATCGTGGGGAAGACAATATATCTCGGCCGGCAGTGGTTCGTAAAATACCGCGACAGACCAAAGTTCAAAGTTACCAAAGGTGGTCATAGTTGATCATCAACAAATTTCCTTGTAAGAGCTTCAATTATTAGATAATGTCTCCATCTATATAGACAGAAATTTGCAAGATTAGATGGTTCGTACCAAGAGCATGTTAGAGACAATAGTGGGTGCCGTTGTTCTTCTGCTGTGCATCATGTTTGTTTTCGTTGTGTATAGAAACGGCTCCTTAGATTCTTATAATAACGAAAACAACTACGTGCTAAATGCATCGTTTGAGAGGATAGACGGTATAGCCATGGGCAGTCCTGTGATGATTAGCGGCATCAACATAGGCAAGGTGGTGGAGCAACGTCTTGATTCTACTACTTATAACGCCGCTTTAAAGATTAGCATTCATAACGATGTGAAGCTTCCGGTCGATACTTCTGCTGAAATAGTAAGCAATGGGTTATTGGGCGATAAATACATAGCTCTCGTTCCTGGCTCTGACTCTGAGTATCTTAAAGATGGTGATCATATCGAGTTTACCCAGTCATCCGTAAGTATAGAGAATTTGATCAGTAAAATGGTATTTGGTCTAGAGATGCATCAAGGTAAGAAAGAAGATAGCTCTAGCTCGGAAGAAGAGTCAGGGGATGAAGGGGGAGGGGATGACTCTTCTCCAGTTGTTACTGGAAATGGAAGTCCCGCTAACAGTATGAGTGGAAATGGTAGCGCTAATAATGGTGCAAATAGTAGTAATAGCTTGAATGGAGCTGGAAGCGGCGCGACTAATCGTCACAGTGATGGTGCTCACCACGGAGGTGGTGTTGCAAGTAGTGAAGGAAGTGCCGGAGGCGGTAACGGTAGTAAGACTTCCCCCTCTTCTGCCACCTCCCCCCGTGTTGGCAGCAATGGCCCCAACATACATGAGAAAAGTGATGATAAAGGCGAAGTAAAAAAAGACGATTCTCATCAGCAGGAAAAAAATAATTCAACCTCTGTCTCGCCTACAAATGGCGATAGCTCAATCGGATGATGATACCTCTTCTTGTCCCTAACTTGTCACTACTTTATTTGTTTACAATATGCATTAAGCACGTTTTGCGCCCATCTCTGCGCAATCATCTGAGGCTATATATCAGACCAGTTCCCGCTTTTAACTGCTGCTGCTTCACTCGTCGCTCGGCAATGCTGTGCGACAAAGCGCTCCGCAGATCCAGGTGTATCCGTTCATCCCATTGGATTCACAGCCTATATTCAATAGGCATCGCTCTCATTGCATTATTTAAATTTGATTTCGCCTTCAGCTTGTCTATTGCATTTGCAAACTGGTATCATACCATATCATCAATTAAAATCACAAGAAGCATCATCACAATATGATCATCATCGATGAAGCAATAGTTCTGCAATACAAGAGGTTTCGAGATAATAAGTGCATTATTCATTGTTTTTTGAAAGAGCACGGCAAAATATCTGGTCTACTTTCTTATAATAAAAACAAATTTCCACCTCAACCGGGGGCGGTTGTCAAGATAAGGTGGCAGGCAAGGCTTATAGATCATTTAGGAATAATAGTTGTCATCGATGAGCTGAAGAGTGGATCTGTCGGGATTTTTCTTAATGACAGAGTTTCTATGCTTATGGTTACAAACTGTGTTTGCCTTATTATGGTGATGATGAGGAGTGGCATGATCAATCAGAAAGTATGGATAGAGGCTAGTATATTACTGCAGTTATTAGTAAGCAAGGTCGAAACTCCTGCTACAGTCACTCCTGGTAAAGATATTGACTCTACCCACTGCGGTGAACTAGGCGAGGTCATTAGCAGTAGTACCAGCCTACGCAAATTTAAAATGCTGCTTAAGTTTGAAAGTATGATGATGGCTGAGCTGGGCATAGGCTTGGATGATATTAGTTGGGATGATGATTTAATGAATGTCAGCAGTACCATAATTTCAGGAGAGATGGCCGTAGTCGTGCTGCTTAACTTGCTCTTGAGCCTTTGGTGTAAGCATTCCAAAACCATTGCTAGTTTTGATGAGTGGTCATTCCGCAATATCAAGGAACAACGAGATATGCTGGAGATGTTGCTGACTTCTGGCTCTAGGTAGATGCATTCCTAATATCAATGTGGTTTTAATGGCCAATATTTTGCAATACAATCTGGTGACTTACCTAATTTTTTTCGTTTAACGCTTATTTTTTATTTGCTTGACCATCTTGATTGTTGTTATCTAACCGATTATGATCCATCGGTTATAGATTATATAATCTATCTTAAGTTAATGTTGGATGTGGTTCACACTTCTTTATCGTGGTGCTGTGTGCCTCCTAGTGTGGCATTAGCTTGAACAACTATTTCAATAATATGAATAATTTTAAATCTAAAAATAGGTAACTGGAGTGGATTATAGTGCAGCCAAGAAGGCATTTGCAATCAGCTGTCTAACGGCTGTATTTTTTACGTCACTTGTAGATGGCGCAAGTGCTTATGATCATAAAGATAAAAAAACAAACAAAGAAACAAAAGGTGATGATAACCATAAGAGATTTTACTTAAAGATTGAATCTGGTCTTGGCATTCAGGACAATAAGGCATCAGCTCATATTTCTGATCAGGATATCATATCTTTTGATAGGAAAAATCTTGGTAGTAAAACCTCAATCGACCCATATTATAATTTGGCATTCGGTTGGTATCTGCCCAATAGGCGCCATATCAGAACCGAGATATCTATTGGTCATACAGGGAATAAGTGGAAAAACCATAATGCCTTTGGTGATCTTTATGGTAAAACTAACATAAAATTAGAAGAGAGCTATGCTATGGCCAGCCTGTTCTACATTTTTGAAAGCAGATGTTTATTTAACGCTCATCCCTTTGTTTTTGGCGGAGTCGGTTTATCAAGCGCTCATTGTAAATTCAAGACACATGGTAATACGACTATATTGAGTGGTAATGCCATCAAGGCAACGCTTGATAATGCTATCAGAGAAAGAAAGAAAGGTGGCGGAGTTGTGGTTGGTATAAATGGAGGGTTAGAGGACCCAATAATAATACCAGAGATGGTTAGGTACAATGAAAGAGATGGAGGGAAGGTAGAAGAGAGTCAGAGTAAATCTCTCAAAATGACCCATAACGATCGCCCGGTATTCAAAATAGGGGCTGGGCTTTCATTTCCTGTAAGTCGGGCTGTAGATATTGATTTGAGTTACGGCTTGAGT
>CAIOSF010000098.1 GCA_903860855.1 uncultured Alphaproteobacteria bacterium
ACGATGTACCCGATATTAAATCAACTTACTACATTTAACCAGACCATTTGAGTTTGTATATGTGGCATATCATGATCTAAAAAGTTACATACAACTCATGAGACCATGAAAACTGGTTGGGCTAGTTCGAGAGGACAGAGCTATAACAAATCTATAGTTCTTGCTGCTGAGGAATAGCAGTTTGATTCAAGGTAGCATTGACAATCATCATCGCTCGATAATTCTTGTTGAGAATCCCATGTAGTATTGGTAGCGTTATCGTAATATTGATCTGCATCATAGTCAGCGTTGTTCGCATCCTGATCATCGTCACTTTCCGTGTCAGTGGTATTATCAAAAGCGTCCTGATCATCATAATTACCGTCGTCACTATCGTCATCATCATTAGTATCTTCTAGTGCTTCTAGTTCTTCAATCAACTCCCTGATTTCTTCTTGCTTATGTTCTCCTGCCATTTTACTACTTTTTAGGTTATGCAACGACTAGCATAATACTCGTCATAAGATATTTACACAAGTTAAAATTGATTATTTTTGAATCCATCGAACCAAGCATTGAGGGACTTTTTGTACTTAAGAATCTAGAGCGGAAGAACGGAAGTGTAATATCGTACCACCCTCACAGAAAGAGTATTGCTATGAGCGAGAGAAGGACGATATAATGCTGCAAAATAATAGCCTAATTTGAGGTGAATTAACATAATTCACTATCGCAATATATCAACATTGATACCTACACACACATCATATGCATTTAAAGATGTGTGTAATATTTTATAATGCCCTCCCCCACTTGTTTGCCTTTCCGATCGCCATATGTTATGTTCAACGATGCATTGTCCCTTGTGGACCAACGAGAAATATATAAAAGATGAAGAAGTTTTCCAATAACAGAAATAATTTATTAGTGTGGATTGCTATAGTTGGAGTTCTGGCTCTGGTCTATAATCTAATATCTGACATAAATTTAAATGCTAAACGCATAGCATTTTCCGATTTCCTAGATATGGTTGAGAGTGGCTTGATCAAGGAAGTAAATATCAGAGGATCATCTGTAGATGGCAAAGACCAAAATGGCGCAATCTTCAATACCCTTTCGCCAATTTTTTACCCACAACTCATAGATCAATTGAGAAGTAAAAATGTAAAGGTTGATATAGTTCCAACTGAAACATCTTTAAGCAACTTCTTCGGCGTCGTTCTATCGTGGTTCCCGGTTTTGTTACTAGCAGGAGTATGGATATACTTCATGAAGAGCATGCAGGGGGGAGGCAAGGCCATGGGATTTGGCAAATCAAAAGCCAGAATGCTGAACGAAGCCCAAAATAAGGTGACTTTTGCTGATGTGGCTGGGGTAGAGGAAGCCAAGGATGAACTGCAAGAGCTGGTTGACTTCCTAAAAGAGCCGGAGAAATTTCGCAAGCTTGGCGGGAAAATACCTAAGGGCTGCCTTATGGTTGGCTCTCCTGGCACAGGTAAGACATTACTTGCTAGGGCTATCGCAGGAGAAGCTGGAGTACCTTTTTTCACTATATCTGGATCTGATTTTGTTGAGATGTTCGTTGGTGTTGGAGCAAGCAGGGTGAGGGATATGTTCGCCCAAGCAAAGAGGCATGCCCCCTGTATTGTATTCATCGATGAAATAGACGCAGTAGGACGTCACCGTGGCGTTGGTCTTGGTGGAGGAAATGATGAGCGAGAACAAACACTCAATCAGATGCTGGTCGAGATGGATGGTTTTACCGAAAATGAGGGAGTCATTGTTATAGCAGCTACGAATAGACCAGATGTTCTAGATCCAGCTCTATTGAGACCAGGTAGGTTCGACCGTCAGATAACCGTACCATCACCCGATGTCAATGGCAGAGAGCAAATCCTAAAGGTGCACCTACAAAAAGTTCCTATGGGTCCAGACGTCAATATCAAAACCTTGGCTCGTGGTACTCCTGGGTTTTCTGGAGCTGATTTGGCGAATCTTGTAAATGAGTCAGCTTTGATGGCAGCTCGTCTCAATAAAAATTACGTCAATATGGAAATATTGGAGAACTCTAAAGACAAGGTGATGATGGGGGCCGAGAGAAGGTCTATGATCATGACCTATGATCAACGTAAGCTAACAGCCTATCATGAGGGTGGACATGCTTTAGTTGCGATATACGTACCTGGATCCGATCCACTGCATAAGGCCACAATCATACCAAGGGGTAGATCGTTAGGGCTAACTATGCGCCTACCAGAAGATGATAGGTATTCAGTTACTCTAGAGAAGCTTCAAGCTGATATAGCCGTGGCTATGGGGGGCAGAGTAGCA
>CAIOSF010000099.1 GCA_903860855.1 uncultured Alphaproteobacteria bacterium
ATCTGATGAGCGATCCCAACTAAGCCTATAAATCTCTGGCCTGATATATTAGTTGAGTTTACCTTTAGCTTGACCACACAAATCTTATAACCATTACAAGTCACATTGACTGAATCTGCAAAGAAGCATGACTTAAAAATTGGGAATGGTGTTGCTATTTTAGACTTGAGCAAGATCAACTTATCATGATCATAATCATCGTCTATCACAATTATCTTATCCGCCCTTTTACAAGCCAAACCCATTGGCTCTCTCAACATACCAGCAGGAAAAATAAGTCCATTTCCTATCCCTATACTGTTGGTAAAAACACAAATGACTTTATCCTTATATAATTCAAAATTTTGCATACCATCATCCATAATAACCACTTTAGCTCCATCCTTAACTGCCTTATCAGCTGCTAAATAACGATTTGCCGATATATATGTTGACATCTCTTCAGCGAGTAGCAAAGCTTCATCTCCTACATCTTCCTCTGTATGGAGAGCATGATCAACTTTTACTACGCTATTTTTGTTGCTGAGCTTTCCACCATAGCCTCTCAAAATAAAAGCGGCTGGTAGATCCAATCTATGCCTTATATACCTACCTAATGCTAGGGCCGTAGGAGTTTTGCCCCCTCCTCCTGTTATAGCATTACCTATACAAATTACAAAACCATTAACTTTTTTCGTCTTTGCTTTTTGGTATGACGATTTGATAGAATAGCCAATAAAATATACGATACTAAGGGGCAGTAGAAACCAAGTCATTAGCCTTGATGCTATTGCACGTGATTTTTGGATTTTTATCCATGTTTCAAATATAAATCTCATTTTATTTAAATGCTCTTTCACTTTTTGCTGGTTGTGCTGTTGAATTTCACTTCACCTTTGACTTGCGTCCATTTCATGTGAGCTTATCCATTGTGTTTAGGAACTGGTGTACCGTACCCTTCCTCATTGTTTTATCTGGGCATTGGTGTCACTATTATATAATGGTAGATAGAGAAATAGCATATAGAAAGTTAAGAAATGAACATCTTGCAAAAAAAATATGCAAAAAGCCATTGAGTATAGTATATGCACTCAAAATCTATAAGAAATACCCAAACTTAATTAATCAAATTTTCATATAAACCTCAATTCTAGAGTTAGACCTTCTGATCATTTCTAAAAAGTACTTGCTTAAAGGCAGTGCCAGTCTACAATGATTGGAGAATGTTTGCTTTTTAAACAATACAGCAAAAAGAGATCCTGATGTTTCGTACCGGTGTTTTTATTACGTTTTTCGCTATCCTAGTAGGTTTTTTGGTAGGCGGCGGTAGGCTTGGCATACTGTTCCAATTTACTGAGTGGATGATCATCTTGGGCTGTGCTTCTGGTAATTTTATCGTAGCCAATCCGAAGTTTTTACTAAAATCAGCCTTTCTCAGTATCAAAAAAACCAAGAAACAGGTACCCTATACTAAGGCCGACTACCTCCAGCTTCTAAACTTTATGTTCAATTTTTTTAAGCACTCAAATGCAAGTAGCTTAGCTGAACTTGAATCTCATATTGAAAATCCGAAGCAGAGTGAACTATTTCAGAGGAATCCAGTATTATTAATGCATGAAGATGCTCTCACATTCTTTTGCGACTATTTTCGTATCATAACCCTTGGTTTCGATGAAAGTCATGAAATAGACAACATGATGGAGCATGCGCTGAACGAGAAGAGAATAAGCCTAAGATTGAATTCAGAGGCATTTATAAGACTCGGCGATGCCATGCCAGCCATTGGTATCATAGCCGCTGTTTTGGGGGTTATTACAGCTATGGGAGCAGTTGATTCCTCTCCAGCAGTACTTGGAGCAAAGGTTGCATCAGCTATGACCGGCACATTTGCCGGGGTTATGCTATCGTATTGCGTAGTCACACCTCTAGGACAGTTCCTGGAGAAATATGAAGACAGAGAAATAAAATTTTTGGAATGTATCAAAATAGCGATCATATCGTATATGAACGGCTATCCTCCCTCTATATCAGTCGAATTCGCTAGACAAGGAGTACCGATTGAAAGCCAACCCACCTTCTACGAACTGGAAGGAGTTTTGCATAGCTAAGTTGTTAGTAGTTAGGATATTTACATTATGAAAAATGATCGCAATAAAGCTACGCCAATTATAATTAAGCGGGTAGTTAGTGGAAGAAGCCATAGTGCTCATGGTGGCTCATGGAAAGTAGCTTATGCTGACTTTGTTACAGCTATGATGGCATTCTTTCTATTGTTGTGGTTGTTAAATTCTGTACCGACTCCTAAACTTAAGAGTATAGCAGCATATTTCGAACCAACCATAGGAATGTTGAATAAGAGCGGCGAAAATAGCGATGATGGCAACCAAAAAAGCGAAAGCAAAGATCAGGTTGATAGCAAGGGAAGTAACGTTAAAGGATTTGTTTATGGTGTCCCTCAAACGGGCCAAGTTATATCTACAGCCCAACAGGGGGTGACCAAGGAGGAAGAGCTGCAGGAGACAGAGAACTTTAACCTTTTTGAATCAGAAATTAAGAAGGTTATGAGTGCCGACTCAAGTCTGAGTAGCATGAAAGACAACATTCAATTTGAGCAGACCCCTGAGGGACTATTAATCAATATAACTGATAAAAACAATACGATGATGTTCGATCAGGGTACTGCTAATCTTAAACCTTACGCAAAATCGATCCTGATAAAAATCGCCGACATGATAAAATTTGCACCAAACTTTATTGTGGTAAATGGCTATACTGATAAAACCAATGAAGATCCACTAGCAAACTATACAAATTGGAATTTATCGGCAGATAGGGCCAACTCGTCTCGTCATTTCCTTGTAAACAACGGTATGGCACCAGAAAAAATAGCAAGAGTCAGCGGTTATGCCGATGCAAATCCCCTCGTGCCAGAAAATCCATATGATCCTAGGAATCGCCGCATATCGATTCTGCTGCTACGCAATTCCATTGCTCCATCTTATAAAGTAGCGATCACAAAGGATCTTGGAACATTATCTGCAAGCCCAAGCAAAACCCAATAGGTGAAGGGTGGTCTCTTCAGTGATTGGGCCTAAATCAATACACTATTAAATAAAGCAATTTTGCCTTTTTGGCATTTGTGTGCTAACATCCCCAACAGGAGCGTTAAACCTTTCTATATAGGTGTTTTCAGTAAAGTTCGCAGAGCGAGCCGAGATGGCCCTATTTTAGTAGATTAAGTTGATGACTGTGCGGGGCGATGACTCCCAGGGTACTATGACTCGGGCATCATCAAAGATATTAACAGGAGTGATACCAGTGCCCAAGTGCAGTGCAAAAAGCGAAGTCATAAGTACGAGATCAAGGCACCTGAAAAATGATGTAAGAATCAGTTGAAATAACCACTATAATATAAACTAAATACTTGGTGACATGAGAGAATTTATAACCAAACCTATAGTTTTCATCGGTATGATGGGTAGCGGCAAGAGCACCATAGGTAAAAGACTCGCCCGCAAATTGAACCTACAATTTTATGATAGTGACAAAGTCATAGAAGAGAGAGAAGGCTTGAGTATCGTAGATATATATGATTTCAAAGGAGAAGAGTACTTTCGCAATAAAGAGTACGACATTGTCAAAGAAATTCTCGGATATGGAACGGTTATTTTGTCAACCGGAGGCAGCACCTTCTTAAATGATGAGCTGCGTGGAATTATAAAGGAAAAAGCTATTTCGATCTGGTTATATGCAGATATTGATATTCTGTATAGCAGAGTAATACGGCGCAATACCAGACCAGAATTAAATAGCTATGCTGGCGATAAGAAAGAAATCCTACAAAAACTTATGGATGAAAGATATCCGATCTATTCCCAGGCTGATATTACGGTTGAGAGCAAAGATTTTGATGTTCATTATATAGTCGATACCGTTATGGCCCGCCTGCGTAAATACGTTACACCAAGCCCATGATAAAACCATGAGGAGAACGATTTATCATGAACCTAGAAGAAGCAGCTTCACTTCTACCCAAGAGGGATCCAAATAGCCATAAAGGCCAGAACGGAAGAGTGGTTGTTGTCGGTGGCTGTAGAGGCTATTATGGTGCTCCGATAATAGCGGGGTTAGCCGCAGAAAAGAGTGGGGTAGACGCAGTCACACTATTCTTACCACCTTCACATGTAGAGGCAGCGAAAGGATATTCTCTGAACTTTTTCATCAAGCCTATGATGTTTGATGAAATTGGCTTATATGATGTTAAAGCCATACACGATGCCGTCGATGCGGCTGATGTCCTACTTATAGGCAATGGCTTGGGGGTGGGATTTGATGTAAAAAAAACAGTATTGAGCATTTTATGCGGAATAGAGAAGCGTAAGCCAGTTGTAATAGATGCTCAAGCCATTCTGCCAGAGATTTTAGAAATATATAAACCAAATGAACATAATTGGATTATTACACCTCATAAGACAGAAATGATGAGGTTATCTGGTATGCCCGGTATAATTGACGAGCTGATAGAGTGGGCTCTCTCCAAGAAGTTAGTTATTTGCCTAAAGGGAAAGGTAGATCATATCATTGATGGTAGGAATGGTGTAACCTACGACAATGAAACCGGTACCCCCTATATGAGCGTTGGAGGTACTGGTGATGCTCTAGCTGGCATAATCTCTGCTTATATAAGCACGGGCATGGATATGGTGACAGCCGCACGCTTGGCAACGTTTCTATGGGGATTATGCGGCCAAAGAATCGATGGAGCCGTCATAACCTATGATATGCTCAATATATGGCCCGATCTCGTCAAAGAATTGTACCGGCACCATCTTTCGACCTAGCTGAAGACCAGGTCAACCAAGGCATACCAATTTCCTACATGAAATGGACGGAGTCTAACGCAATAGACGAGCTGGAAGCGAAGTCAAACCGAAGGCGAAGCAGCAGTAGTTAAAAGCGGAAACTGGTATACTTAAACGCATTGAAGCAAGGAGTAATATGTGCTAAATAGTGTGCATGGCATTGATCGGGGATGATAACATAGCATGGCGAGAGCATACAGCAAGGACTACTTTAAAGGCAATTGCCGATATCCCTAAGGAAAACTTGGTATATATTGATGAGTCAGGAATAACTAAGCTGATTTATAGGGAAAGTGGTTACGCTAAAAGAGGTGAGAAGATTATCGGCAAAATATCTGGTAAAAGGTTTATAGGCGAAAATTTCATCGCTGCTCAAGTTGGCAAAAAGATCATAGCTCCTGGCTGTTATCGAGGTTCATGCGATGCCAATACCTTTAATACTTGGCTTAGAGTACTTTCTAATCCCTCAACTCAAACCAGGACAAGTGGTGGTTATGGATAACGCTTCTTTTCATAAATCTCCAAAAACTGAGGCTTTATTAAAAAAGGTAAGTTGTCGATTATTATATCTACCTCCGTACTCACCACAATTAAACCCAATTGAAAAATTTTGGGCTAATTTTAAGAGAATTATTAGAAATACTTTACATCTTTTTGATAATCTCTGTGATTGTATCTGTAATACTTTTAACTCCTTATCTCAATGCGCTTGAGTATATAACAAGCAGAGCCTTATATAACCCAAACTATGGACAATCCGTCCTTATTAGTCAATATACCAGCCATTTATCACGGATAAATCCTCAATAGAAGGTTTTTTAGGATTGAGTTGATAGGCCACGATCGAGGCGATAAGATGAACAAAGGCATTTTCTGGTGATCTATGGTGAGTATGCCATAATCCGTCAAATGAAAGAGACAAATACACACACTTAATGTCGTATAATCAACAAATTGCATGCCAGTGGCCTTTCCTTTAATAAATTGAAATGGGTACATTAAAACAGGCAATGTTCTCTTCATTAAAACTAAAAATCTATCATAATGAGGTATTTTATTGAAATCACCAAAGTGCCTAGATTATATATACTCATAGTAGCATTTAAAACATAAAAACTTCTTTTCCTGATATCCCAGCAGTACAGTCACGATCTCGCTCAAACCCAGATTTGTTGCCATGTTTTACTGCACCTACGGCTTGTCTACTTTGTTTCTTGTCTTTTTGCTCCGATCATTACCCTTCTTTTTTTCCTTGCTTTTGCACTCCTCCCAAAATGGTATGAAGCCCTTACAATTCAGTTTATCCGCTCATGCCTTTGCATTCGCAGCATAACAAAAAGTTCGACTTCTCTATTGCATTTCTGTGGAATCTATAGTTATGGTGGTATGGACTTTGGTTAGTATCCAGCTCAAATACCACCAACAGATGTGAAATGCAAATTCTTCTATATCGCCGGTAGATAGTCGTCTGTTGTTTTGGTTGTTTCGCCCATACTTATCCATAGTTGGTGTTAAATAGGTGGAAAAAAACACTTTCTAGTTCCTCAGCTCAAACTAGGGCAAGTGGTGATTTAATGCTTCCTTTTACTTCGCTTACTGCTTGTTTATTTCGTTACAGATCTCCTTCGTCCCTCGCCTACTCCATTTCATAAAACTGAGAAAACTAAACAATTAATAGAAAATACCAATCTCGCTCCTTCCTCTCTATTCACCATAATTAAATCTCATTGAGAATTTTTGGCCTCATTTTAAGAGAATTGTCAGAATCAACTCACCTTACACACGGTTTTTGAAAAAACCTAATAAAACCAGCATACTACCTTTTTAGTGAAGCCCAGGAATTTTGTAGCTCACATTCGCGCGTAAGGTGAGGTAGTAATAAACTTACTCAAGTATATAGCCAATTTTAATCAATTGCACCAGTTTTTCGCGAGCCTCCTCTTTAGCTCTCTTACCAGCTGAAAACTCAGCTTTATACTCATCTTCAATATAGCTAGCAAATATAATGGCACGATCACTGTTTTCGACCCATCCAACGAACCAGCCAATTTGGCGCTCTCTATCAATTGAGCCATCGTGGTTAAGAAAATACCCAGTACCTGTTTTACCATAGAGTTTCCAACCGCTTATTAGATCTCCAACGAATAAGATTTTTTTCGTCATTTCATGAGATTTTAGGCTCACAGGTAATTTATTATTTAGCAACTTTTGCAAGAACTTAACTTGCTCTGCCGGAGAAACTTGTAAAGAGCTAGAGAGCCATGAATGCGTTAATCCGTCGTTTTTTCCCTTATCTCCAGAAACGTCATGATTTCCATAATCAAACTTTGTGATATATTTTTTGAATTTTTGCATTCCAAGTTTCTGGGTAATTACTTGCGAATACCAAACGCAACTATCTTTCATCCAAGTAGTTGGATTGTGTGGCTGCTTCCATATTTCAAGCCAATCGACATACCCGTCTTGAAATGGCAGCTCTGGATGGGTTTCATCAATAAGAATGTCTTCATTATATCCCATTAGGCTAATGGCGATCTTGAAGGTAGAACAGGGAGAATGACCTTGTTCGTAGCTCCCCTCACGCTTAATAACGCGATCATTTTCTACTGCTAGAAAACAGTTTGTATTGGCAAATGCTATATTGTTCAGGAAGGCTTGGCCATTTAGATTTAGTAATAATGCAAAACCCAAAAACAGAATAGTTTTTTTCATATCAACCTCAAAACGACCTCCCACTTCTATATCACATCTAGGATGTGATACTGTTATACCAGTTCCCGCTTTTAGCTACTGCCTCTTTGACTGCGCCTTTGACTTGCGTCTATTTCATATGGAAAACAGGTATTACATTTTATTTAAAACCAATTTTTGAACACTACAACTCTTCTCTCAGTTCATTACAGCGTTCACTTGGGACTTGATGATCTATTCTCCATCCTTTTTACTGTTTAAGACAGAACCAAGAAGATCACCTAAGCTTGCACTGGCATCATTAGCTCCACTAAACTCAGCGAACGCCTTTGCATTCCTAGTTTCTTCTAAAGCTTTAATCGATGCATGAATTCGACGAGTTGCTTTATCAAATGATATTACTTTCACATCAACTTTTTCGCCAACACCATACTTACTTGGTTTTTGCTCATCGCGATGTTTGGCAATCTCTGCTTTATCGATGAATGCCCTGACTCCATCTTCTAGCTCAACAATAATACCCTCGTTTTGTACTTCGAGCACTACAGCATGAACACACTCAGCTTTTATCCATTTGGGAGCTAATTCCGCTACTACATCAGGAGTTAGTTGTCTAATGCTAGCAGTGATTCTTTCTCTCTCCGAATCGATATTAGTGATTAAACATTCAATGGTGTCGCCACGATTGTACTGTTTAATCACTTCTTCACCATTTTTGGTCCAACTCAACTCTGAGATCGGGATGATGATAACCATAGCTCCTTCATCCTGTATATCGTCTTCCCGCACTACAAAGAGGCAATAATCAGACATGCTTTTTACAATACACACCATTTTCGTGCCTATCGGGAATTCTTCTGCAAAATCGTCCCAAGGATTAGGCTGACATTGTTTCATACTCAAGCTGATCCGATGCTTCTGAATATCTATATCGAGCACCATAACTTCAACTTCTTCACCAACCTTAACTCTCTTAGATGGATGAGTATTCTTGGCTGTCCAATTAATCTCAGTGTGATATACCAACCCCTCAACGCCAGGCTCAAGAGCAACGAATGCACCGTAGTCAGTTATAGAGGTGATTTTACCCTCAAATTTCATGCCCGCTTGGTATTTATCCTTCAAATCCTCCCATGGATTTTTCTCAAGCTGTTTTAGACCAAGAGATATCCTTTGAGTTTCTGGATTGTATTTTATCACAACGGTTTTGACAAGCTGACCTATTGTGAGTACTTCAGATGGGTGAGAAATTTTATTCCATGATATATCGGTGATATGAAGTAACCCATCAGTTGATTTTAGATCAACGAAGGCTCCGTAATCTGTGATGTTTTTGATCACTCCCTCAAGGATCATGCCTTCCTTAATATTAGAAAGCAGCTCTTCCTTCGCTTCTTTGCGTGATTCTTCCAGAATGGCGCGGCGGGAAACGACTACGTTACCATGTTCGGCATCCATTTTAAGAATTTTGAGAGGTTGTGATATATTTAGTAAAACCGATGCATCCTTAATTGGCCTAATGTCTACTTGGCTACCAGGTAAGAAAGCAACTATACCACCTAACTCTACCGCAAATCCTCCCTTTACCCTACCGATAATCATACCTTCAACGGTAGCATCTTGCTTATGGAGCTCTTCGAACTTTTTCCATGCATCATTTCTAATAGCCTTTTCACGACTCAGTATGGTATTACCACCCCTACCCTCAAACCTTTCGACGAATACCTCTACCTCGTCTCCCACTGATATATTGGTGCTTCCTCCAGCCAAAGCAAATTCACTCAATGGTATGCGCCCTTCACTTTTTAGGCCAACATCAACTATCACAGCATCTCTCTCTACTGCTACCACCTTCCCCCTTGCGATTTGCCCTTCTTGCTTCTCGTTTTTTACATACTCTGCAAAA
>CAIOSF010000100.1 GCA_903860855.1 uncultured Alphaproteobacteria bacterium
ATCGGCCAAGGAGAATAAGGTTAAGGTTGATAAACATGAAAAAGGTGATGTTTTGACAATCCAGAAGGGTGATGAAGGTCTCCAACATAATGATAAGCTTGATAGAATTTTTGGAGGAAAATACAAGCAGCAGCTGGATCTGAGGGTTGATGGGTCTATTCTGAGTACCCAATCAAGCCTGGAGCAACTGCAGCAGCATCCAATACTGAATGGCATCTCTCAAATAAATTTGAATGCATTAAAGGGATTAGAGGAGGGAAGCCATTTACTTGGTAAAGGAAATGGGCAAAGTTATGTTTCCGATATTGCCAAACGAAAAGACCTACAATCCCAACAAGAAGGAATTATGGTGAAATAAAGCTCGCAGACTATCGAATATCCCACCGAGGAATCGGAGGGATGACGAATCGGTTCTACACAATTCCTTGATCATGCACAGTACAGGTCTCTGTGCCCCGATGCCAGTTCCTAGGTTAAATAAATGCAATGTGTGATATGGCATCATCTCAAATGGACCAGCGATCGGACGCTAAGCCCATAGGCGAAACAAATACAAGGAGAGATGAGGCGGGTGCATGGTTAAAATCTATGTGAGCGAGAGGGCGACGCTGTGGTGGCTTGCCTATGGGCTTAGCGTCATTGGCCATAGTAGCGCAACCAACGCAAATCCCCTTCAAAGAAATTTCTCAAATCGGAGATATTATACTTAAGCATGGCCAATCTCTCTATACCGCAACCAAAGGCAAATCCACGGTATTCAT
Source organism: uncultured Alphaproteobacteria bacterium (assembly GCA_903860855.1). Taxonomy (GTDB): domain Bacteria; phylum Pseudomonadota; class Alphaproteobacteria; order Rickettsiales; family Midichloriaceae; genus CAIOSF01. The sequence goes on from CAIOSF010000100.1 coordinate 762, forward strand.
CGATGGATAATCCAACGTTTTGCAAAACATTACGGTGAACCATGCCACACCCCAATATCTCCAGCCAATCATTTCCAGTACCAAGTTTAATGTTTGATTTATTGCTGCGATCACATTGCATATCAACCTCAGCTGATGGCTCGGTGAACGGAAAGTAGCTGGAACGGAAACGCAGGGGTAGGTTATCAATTTCAAAAAACATCTGCAAGAATGTCTGAATACACCATTTCATATTGGCCATAGATACATCTTTATCGATGCAAAGACACTCAATTTGATGGAACATTGGGGCGTGAGTCTGATCGTAATCAGATCTATAAACCCTACCTATCGAGATGATATAATGAGGAGGCTTCGTTTTTAGCATATGCCGTATTTGTACGTTAGAAGTATGTGTGCGTAGTACTAACTTGCCACCAATCTTACTATCACTAGCATTGTGGTTATCAGTAGTGCCATTTACACCGGTGCTCGCCCCGGTGTGTTCATCAAGATAAAAAGTATCATGAGATTGGCGAGCAGGATGAGTTGGTGGTATATTCAAGGCAGTAAAGTTATGCCAGTCGCTTTCAATTTCAGGCCCATCAACATATTGAAATCCTAGGATTGCGAATATATCGATCAAATCATCTATTACCTTGTTGATTAGATGTTGCTTACCCAAAGAGGAATGTCTAGATGGTAGTGAAATATCTATCTCCTCAACTTTTAGCTTGCGGGCTAACTCCTCCTTCTCGAACACAAGATGCTTTGCTGTCAAGCGCCCAGAAACCATCTCCTTCAATTCGTTGATTGCTTTACCGAAGCCTTTCTTATCTTCGTGAGATAGACCAGCCATCTTCTGCATTTGAACTGCAATAGCTCCGTTCCTCCCAAGAAAGGCGATTCTTAGTTCATTCAATTCGTGAAGGTCATTACAGCCACTGAGACGATTATAAAAATCATCTCTTATTGAAGATATCAACTCATTCGACATATTTAAGTCTAACCAAGATACTTAATAATTTTG
>CAIOSF010000101.1 GCA_903860855.1 uncultured Alphaproteobacteria bacterium
CCTATCCCCTATAATACCACTAAACTTTTTGAATTCCTCCATATTACATGGCAGAGGTGGTGAGGCATATTTTAGGTTGCCAGCATATTCGACTCTCGATACACCTAACGCAATCAATTTATCATATGTTTCCTCTGTACTAGCTAGAATATTGGTAAAGCATTGCATTAAATTTCTAAAAATAAACGCCACGCGACGCCATTTCATAAATGATCTAGAGGACATTCTAGCATTACATAGAAGCACTTTGCACACAGATTTTGTCTGTTTTAGCATGTTAGGCCAAATCTCCGACTCAACAAATACAGCTAACTTCGGCTTCCAAAACTTGAGAAATGCATGGACGGCTTGGGGTGTATCTATTGGAGCATAGCAATGAGCACTTCTTTCTATCCCAGCTTTCATGAAGATATCATATCCTGTTTTAGTGCATGTTGTAATCAATATGGGCGATGCATCGTCTTCTTCGCGTAATACCTTCAACAGGGGAATTATCGCCTGTAATTCCCCAACGCTTGCTGTATGAAACCATAGAGGATTATTAAATCCTTCATCTCCACCTCCTTGCATTGGATTGCAAAAATGTATTAATTTCATCTCTCCTAGTTTTTCTGCGTATCTCTCCCCGTCCTCTTTGCCCAACATGACTCTATACTTCAAATATAGGCCCGCAAATGGATGCATTATGAAGGTCAGGCAGCTATAAATCAAAATGATTATTTCGGCTAGAATATCCTCAACCCTTGTTATGAATGTTGTTGTGCTATTTTTTAGCATATGAAATAGGTCCAAATTGCGTCACAATAAATGACGACATGATAATAATGACTGCACCTATATACGTGTGATATGGTGGTATTTCGTGAAATATAGCATATCCTGCCGATAAAGAAAACACGAGCTCTAAATATCTAAGAGGAGCAAGAGATGATGCAGTAGCGTATTGGAATGAGCGAAGCAAGCAGTAAAGAATAGCATTGCTGCCAAAGCCCAGGACGGCTAGAAGGCAGAGCTCTATTATACTTGGACTTTGCCAATAGGTTGTTGCAGGATAAAATGCAAATGCCGTACTGAATATAGCAGAATAGACAAGCATGGTAGAGCTACTCTCTCCCGCCAATAGGAGCTTACGATTAATAATATCAAGAGAAGCGAATAAAGCTGAAGCAATGATAAATAAAGCGGCGGCAGAATTCAACTCGCTTATGTGAGGTGAGAATATCATAATCACACCTAAAAATCCTACCAATGTAACAAGCCAAAGCTGCCAAGTCACATTTTCTCGCAACATAATAGGGGCTAAAGCCAACGTGAAGATAGGTACACTGAAGCTCATGACGGTTACCGTTGCTATCGGCACCATCTTGATGCCATAATTCCAAAGGAATATGGCTATTGCCAGTAGTCCGCCACGTACAACATGGAATTTCATATGGTTGGTACTAAGTATGGATACGCCCTTCACCACCAAAAACGGTAACAAGCTAATCATGCTAAAACAAAATCGCCAAAAAATAACCTGAGTGGCGTGTAATCCCCCTCCAAGAAATTTACTCAACACGTCGTTTGTGCAGCTGATGAGTAATCCAAGAACAAACCAGAATATAGCATACTTTGACACGAATGCTGCAGATTAAATCAATTGTATTCGGGGTGAATTGTAACACAGTTTGGCATTTAGAGCTATAGTGCTAAAAAATGCAATTTTAAATAGAGATTCATTGCTCTAGATAAGATTAGATAAGTACTATTGTACTAATGAGTAAGAAAAAATAACTCAAAATAGTCACTTGCATTGATAGATATTTCTATATATAAGTGTCCTTATTACCATTATAAGTTTATTGAATAATAAGTATGGCAAAAATAGATGTGCGATCTAAAGCCGCGCTAGATTTCAATCTTACATTGAAATATTATGCACCCCAGCACTTGTACATAATAAAAGTTAATGATAATAGTAGCGAACAAATTTTACGCTATGGCCAAGAGAATGGAAGTGTCTTTATTAACAGTTCACAAATTAATACTACAGAGTATCAAGGGGTTGTAAACTCTTTATACACTTTAGAAAATGATCAAAAAGAACACCACGATTGGGATAATGGCCTAAACAGACTTGATGCAAATGGCAACCACTGTGAACCGCAACCAACACATTTGCGTACGACTATAGCTACAGGAACAGATGGAGAGATGGATGCTATATTCAAGAAAATGTGGGAGAGAGGTCAGGATATTAATGCTCATAAATATGATTATATATCGCTAAATTCGTCCTCTTGCACTAGCAACACATCCATTTTCC
>CAIOSF010000102.1 GCA_903860855.1 uncultured Alphaproteobacteria bacterium
AACGATCATGGCTAAATATTCTTATGATGTAACTATCGGTATTTATGATATAGAGACTGGGGAGCTTATAGAGTTGCTAAATGAAAACAATCTAAGAGATTCAACGGCTTATTTTATTGATACAGATCTTAAAGCAATTATGGCAAATATGGAGGAAGAAGATGACTAAAAAATATTATATCGGATCAGTATCCGAGCGTAACGGGGATATGGAATATGATACTCCATACATATTTGAAACTAGAGGAGATCCTAATAGATACTCCGATAAAGTAGCTAAAAACTGGAGGGGAGACTGGAGGGGAGAGCTTGAGGAAGATAAAGACTTTGGCGGTTACTGGTATGATGGATCGCTAGTATATGATGGTGGCAATAGAGAAATACCTAAAGAAGATTTTGACGTACTTAAAAAATATATATACCAAGCATAGGAGAACAATGATGGAAACACCAAAGACAACACTAGAGCAAATTATAAATTGGTTACAGGGAGAGATAGACAATACAGATATGACTCCCGAAATTGCCGAAGATAATGATGACTTCTTAATGGCTGGGCGCAGAGAGTGTGCAGAAAGTTTATTATCTTATATTGAAGAAATTGAGATGGGGATTGATATAGGAATCGTAAGAGCCTTGTTAGAGGAGCAATCAAAATGATCAAAATGAATAGCGATTTATTAGATGAGTATTGTGATGAAGAGTTTGGACACAAAGATTGGGAGATGGCAGTTGATGCAGAAGGCAATCTAATCGTTACGTTTTTTCAAGAGCCGAGAGAGGGCTATACAGAGGAGAATGAAGATGAGTAAAACATTTACAGTTTACGCAAAAAGAACGGAGTGGTTTATGGTTGAAGTTGAAGCCAAGACAGCCGAGAAAGCTATGGAAATAGCAGAAGAACTAGATGGTGATAAGTTTTATGAGTGTGGCGGAACTATGGAGTTTGAAATAGATAGTGCAGAGGAGAGCGATGATGAAAACTAGAGAGCAGAAAGTTGCCCAGATGATTGCAAGTGATATGGAAGACATCATTCAAGCTTGGCATAACAATGATACTGAGTTTTTTCATGCCGTATTGAGTGGAGAGGGCTGGATACCATATAACCAATGTACTGACGAGGAAATTGATAGCGATTATGAGTCTCGTGAGTTTGAGGAGAGCGATGATGGACGATAAACAGTTTAAAGAATCAGTCTATGAGCTGGCTTTTGGTTGTAGCGCCATTGATAGAGACTTTTCTGATGCCGATGTACTAGATAGGCTTAGGGAGTTTTCTGATGATGCACTTCGCTCTAGCGAAAGAGTATATGTCGTGCTGGATAACGGAGAGATTATGATGGCGTTTACTACGGTGGAGGAAGCCGAAAATTATGCCGTAAAGATAGACGATGGCTACGATACCGATATTGATATAAAGGTTGCTACTTGGAGAGATGATGATGAATGACTTAACTAACATTAGCATTACCTTGCCCGAATGGAATTGGGGCGAAAAGGCTAACAAGAAGATTGCGAAGATATGTAAGACGGACGAGCAGAGGGAGTGGCTATTTGACTACCTACTGCAAGAAATAAATGTAGATGTTTTAGTGGGGTATTACCTACACTATGCGCCAGCTAAAGATATTAAGGCGATAGCTAAATCTATTGGTACATTTGACCTTGAGGAGAATAATAATGAAGAGGTTTGAGGTAATTAAAGACCATAGTGGGCATGATAACTGCTGTAATTATCCGTCTAACGTTGAGCTTAAGGCTGGGGATATATTAGAGGCTAATGCTACTTACGCCAGCAATAGAGGAGATTTGTTCTTTTCTATCAATGGCAATAGAGGTAATTGCGTTATGCCGACTTCTGTTCATGCTAGGCATCCATATGATACTTGTGTATTTGATTTAACTTACTTGAAGGAGATTGATGATGAATAAATGGGGAATCTATAACGGGTATGCGGAAGAGTTTTGGCGCAAAGATGGGGAGGTAGAGTCTTTTGATACGTTTGAAGAAGCGGAAGCAGAAGCATGCAAGTGGAGGGAAAACAAAGATGATCCTCGTGGTGGTTTAGATGATCATGAATCTACACCAAAAGAACTGGAGGAATGTCATGAGCTATAACTTTAATAAAAAGATACAGGTAGGGCAATTTGAGATACAGGTAGATGAGTTAGCACGATATGGATCGTTTGAACATGATCAGTATGGCGAGGAGCTGGGTGGTGGTCTATGGTTTGGGTTTGCCCATGATGAGAATGGGGATCTGACTTCAGATGCTAGACTTCACCTAGAAGATTATGACGGGGTATATGAATTACCCCAGCATGTATGGGAAGGCCTAGAGAAGCTGGGATACGTAGTAGAGGACGGGTTTAAATGACTGGGTGAATACAAGCTGGTAGGGGCGACTTTTATAAGTTGCCCTTTTTTTATGCTACCATTTTGTATTGTGTTAATATCTGCTTCAATGACAGCGAAGCCTGGAACGTACCTACCCTCTTATGAAAATCATTGAAGTCTTCTCCGACTGTGGGGCTGATCCAATACGGTTTGGCTGTTTTTTTAGCCATGAGTTCTCCTGTATGGCTGTTGTCGTTGTCAGCGATCACGATTCCTTCTCGGAATTCCCTTGCTACAAACTCCATATTAGTTGCACTAAAGCAAACATAGATACAATACGGGATATTGCTGGCTTTCATGACTTCTCTGATAGAGAGTCCAGTAGCGTATCCCTCACAAAAGATGGGGATTCCCTTTGCATTCATGGTAAAAGTTGCGCCCTTAGATGTTTGTCCATAGAGGAACTTTTTTTCCCCCTTGTTACCGATGAGCTGACAGCCGATGATTTTATTGTTGATCCTCATGGGTATCACTAGGATCTTTTCTTCTCCCTTATTCCATACATTACCAACC
>CAIOSF010000103.1 GCA_903860855.1 uncultured Alphaproteobacteria bacterium
CCTAAGTGTTCAGATGAAAGAAAGAAAAAATTTTTCAAGACCATGGTACTTGAGCAGTCGAATGAAGTTGCAATCAAAGCAAATGTTACCAGTATCAAAAAGACTACTCACTGTGGGGAATGGGAACAAAAGGTCCTTTGCAAGATCAGTGATTATGAAAAAGGAGTAGTAAAAAACAACCTTTTTCGCTAATCATATTTGCATTGTTTGATCTGGGGGCCTGATCTCACTAATATTCTTGCCATAGGTTCATCTTGTGTTTATATTGTTGCATTCCAAACAGATACGTTATCCCAAGTTCAGTTTTAAACCACTACATTAGTTGCTTTCTGCTCATATGCTGCGCTCAACGCTCTTTGTATTAAATTTTGTATCTGGGAAAAGACTATAGCTTGCGCGACGCGCCCAAGATGACCTATAGATTTGATGGGGGTCAGGCTAAATCTAAGTAATGTTAATAAAGAATATATAGTTAGAGATAATGACAATAAAGAGCTATGGTAGTACAGAAATATTGCAGGTAGTAGAAGCAGTTGCGAGGGAGAAAGGTATTTCTCGTGATTCCATTCTTGCCGCTCTGGAAGAGACGATCCAGGTCGCAGCCAAGCGCAAATACGGTATGGATGAGGCTTTAGTTGTCAAAATAGATCGCAAAAGTGGAGAAATTAAGATTTACCGAGAGATGCTAGTCGTTGCCGATGAAGACTTGATCCAACAGCAAAATGAAGCCATCAACAATCACCATGAGGATGAGAACAGGGTGCCTCCTGGCAGTGGAGCAGAAGGTGTGGTACCTAGACATGGCAGTAGTACTGACTATAGTGGCGATCAGGTGAGACAAGAGGAGCAGCTCATCACGAAAATATCCCTGAGCGAGGCAAGGTTACAAAATTCTGATGCAAATCCTGGGGATACTCTATATGAGCAATTACCCCCTCTCGACCTTAGCAGACTTGTTGCTCATTCCTCCAAGAACATCATAATGGGTAAAGTTAGGGAGATAGAGCGAGACAAGCAGTACCAGGAATTCGCCGATAGAATTGGTACAATCGTTCAAGGGGTGGTGGAAAAAGTTGATCCAAGAAGCTTAATTATAAAAATCGGAGGGGCAGAAGCGATACTGCGCCACGATCAGATGATCCGCACAGATCATTATAAGCAGGGTGATAAGATAAGAGCTTATCTTGTCAATGTAGACCCTGAAGCGCGAGGTCCTCAGCTCATTTTATCACGTACCAACATCAATTTTGTTGCTCAGCTTATGGCTGGAGAGGTTCCAGAAATTGACGATGGTACCATCGAAATCAAGGCTATAGTACGTGATCCTGGTTCTAGGGCGAAAGTTGCTGTCTATGCACCAGATACTTCTATAGACCCTATAGGTTCAAGTATAGGTATCAAAGGCTCTCGTATTCAAGCTGTAAGCTCAGAGCTGAATGGCGAGAAAATAGATGTAGCACTGTGGTCATCTGATACAGCCCAGTTTGTGATCAACGCCCTGGCCCCGGCTCAGGTCCAAAAAGTAATCATGGATGAAGAAAAAAATCGTATCGAAGTTATAGTCCCAGATCATCAGCTTAGCCCAGTCATTGGACGTAGAGGCCAAAATATCCGCCTTGTATCCCAGTTGGTTGGTTGGAATATTGGCGTTATGACTGAGAGTGAGGAATCGCAGAAACGCGGCACTGAAACCAATAGAGCGGTGGAAGAGTTTATGTATCAGTTAGACATAGATGATATGTTGGCGCAATTGTTATCGACCGAAGGTTATTCATCAGTACGAGAATTAGCTGATGCTTCAATAGAGAGCTTAATGCAAATCCAAGGTCTGGATGAGGCTATATCGGCTGAACTGATATTCCGTGCCCAAGAAGCTATACAGAGGGATGAAGATGCAATGAACAGCCAACAGCAAGAAGGTAGCGCTGAAGCGAGTGGGGAGGATGGCATGAGCGCAGAAGAGCAAAATGTTGCCGCTCCCACACCAGCTGAGCAGGCCAAGGACGAAGGGGTATTATCGATGCAAGAGATAAAATCTGTGCTTGCTTATAATCGGATTAGAACAATGAAAGATATCGCCGATTTAGCTGCTGATGAACTTGGGGATATATTGGAAAAACACGATATCAACCTCAGTAAGTCCAGAATTGAGGAGATTATTATGAGTGCTAGAAAGAAAGTCTATTTCCATATCATAAATTCGGAGAACAAAGAGTGATACCAAATTCCATTTTTAACTACTTCTGCTTCGCTCATTGCATTGTTTAATTGAGCGAAGACAGAAAGGAAGTAGACTTTTTGAGTCGACCGGACGCTGGGAACTTGTTTCAACGGTGCCGCGGGTTGGTGGTTCAATGAACGACAGTCCCTACTGATCATGTATACGTAGCTGTAGCTATGAATTAGTTTTCTTATCTAAATTTTTGGTATATATTACAACCTGAATGATATTATTGAAACCGTATTGAATTATAGGTGAGTACCGCCGTAATAGTTAAAAGCGGGAACAAGAGATGTATTGATGCCA
>CAIOSF010000104.1 GCA_903860855.1 uncultured Alphaproteobacteria bacterium
GAAATTGAATTGAGTTTTGATTCAAATGGCATGATCTACTAATACCAGTTCCCGATTTTAGCTACTGCGGCTTCACTCGTCGCTCTGATCTGCTGTGTGACGAAGTGCTCCGCAGGTTCAGATGTATCCGTTCATCCCTTTGAATTCACAGTTGCATTTATTTAATTTGACTTCGCTTTCAGCATGTCTATTACAGTTGAAAACTGGTATAATATATGGACGTGTTTCCACTATAATACTATAATCCATCATATTGCATTTGATGCTAGAGAACGTAATGTTTCTGAGTTCTTGCAATTGCGCGACTTATGGAATACAATCAGCCCTACGCTTCGGCAAAGCTAATCAGTACATAAATCGTCAGGAAATGAGTAGCAGTAAACAATCAAGTAGCAATGTATTGGTCATAGAATCAAATTTTTATCGTAATATAAGCGAGATAAGCTTATCGGCTACAAAGGAAATGCTGAGATCTCTTGGTATTACATTCGATCATATATCGGTCCCTGGTTCGTTTGATATAGCCAATGCCATGAACATAGCATTAGAAAATGTCAATTATGATGGTGTCGTAGTTCTTGGTTGTGTCATTCGTGGTGAAACATTTCACTTTGAGCTTGTTAGTCATGAAAGTGCCAGAAGTATAAATGAAGTTGCTATTCACTACAGTATGCCACTAGGATTTGGTATAATCACGGTAGATAACATGCAGCAGGCAGAGGCTAGAGCAGCTGATTATGCTAAGAGAGCAGTCATGGCGTGTATACAGCTGATGGGAATCAAGAGCGAATTCACCAGCGTTGAATCAGGTGAAGCTGAAACCCCACCCCATAACTAAAAATAGATGATAGTAGAAGATAATAATCAGTCTCGAGGTCTAAATTCTCACATATTTGTGGTACAGGCCCTCTATGCTATTGAATATAAAAAGGATAGGAGTGATCAATCAATTGCGAGTTGTCTAGGTGAATTAGAAGAGATTAGTGAGTATTTGCCAAAAATTGCTGCTGATACTGCTGAACTATGCAAAAATACGAAAAAGATGAGGGAAGATGGAGGGGAAGTAATAGGTGGTAGTAAAAAATCTAAAGAGTACACTAGAGTTTTTGGTACATTGAGGGCCTGTGAAGGGATAGATATCAGGATAGCGGGAAAATTAGCAAGCAACTGGCGCATTGATCGCCTCGCCCTGGTAGTCCTCTGTATATTGAGATCCGCTATATATGACATATTGTTACTTGCTGAAAATAGGGCTGATGCGCAGGGGGTCGTTGATTTACAAGTGGCCCATAAATCAGAGAAAAGCGAAGGGGTGATGGTCGATGAACCTAAGGAATTGAGCTCAACTAGGCGTGAACAAGAGGGGGGCGTGAAGATTGGGGCCATGATCAGTGAGTATCTACAGGTTGCCAAGCTGTTCGGGCATCATAAAGAAGTGCCATTCATAAATGGAGTACTGGATAAAATAGCTAAGGATATCATATGCCAAGCCTCATTACCAAGTCCACACTTTAAACCACAGCAGCTAGTCACCACATTTAGTGATACTTCATCGATAATTGGCGAATAGAAAAAGAAGCTTTTGTTCTATGACGGGCTAATTCTCTCCCACCTTTCCATTCATCTTGTTTATCTTGTTAGGTTGTTTTTTTCTCTTGCTGATCGTGTAACCACATGGTGGTGCTATGTTTAATTAGCATTCGTCCAGGCCTTATGCCAGATCCAATTTTTAAATTGCAATCTGATATTATTTGTGCACTTTGCTTGTTTGAGTCGCAACTGTTCACATCGGAATTCTTATCATCAGAAGCGATCTCTGTCACAAATGCTACGGTTTTGGTATGTAAGATTTTTGCTATTTTTTCCACGGATTTTGTTCTTTCTTGAGAAAAAAGTGATGGTTTTAATGTTGGGCTTCCTGGTCGCAGGTATTGGTAGTCATTATTTTGAGTTTTGCCTTGTTTCGATCGCATGTCAGGCAAGACTTGATATGCCATTTGGCTATGATCCTTCCTGTCTACGACCATTTTGCTTCCGTATTCATAGACCTTTTGTCTTGCAATATTATGTCGACAAGAAACCGGTGATATGCATGGGGAGGGGGCCTGGTCTTTTTTAAATTTTTCCTCTAGCTCACTTACGGAGTTTATAGATGTAAAACTACTCATTCTCTCGATTGCCGTGGAGAAACAATTCATCTTGTCATTTGCTATTCTAATATTATCTACTATTGTTTGGCGTATCTCATCTGTTGGCTCTGTATATTTCATTGCTAATCTATACAATTTACGCGCTTTAGATGTGTCATTAAGCTGATAATAACAATCACCAATTCTGTTTACTATTTGTGCTTTAAGAGATGATTTGCCAGTTACATGAAGTTCCTTAAGTGCATAATCGTATTGTTTAAATGCCGCTTTAAGTTCATTTATAGCGAAATAACAATCTCCTAATTCGCTATGGAGGTGGGCTAGCAGTGAATTATAGTCAATTATACGTAGTACAGTTGGTATATGATATTGCTCATTTGGCTTTTCTTTCTGTTCTGTTGTTGATGAGCTATGGCTATTTAGCTGATTTTCCATTCTTTTAAGTAATGCTTGTAAAGCAATATGATATTTTTTTATAGCCAAAGTGTAGTTTTTTTGCACTACAAGAACTTGAGCCATATCATTATATTAGTATCTATATCCCCTTCTCCCACGCGCAGATTAAGGGCTGTACTGTATACAATAAGAGAATGTTTGTAGCTAGTACTTAAAGCATGGTATCGTCCGATATTCATTGCTATGGTGGCACCGAGTTCACTTCGATCACCGCAAGGTACCTTTAGCAGGGCTAATATGAATGCATGATGGGCTGGTTCTAATTTGCGAAGATGTAGATAGCACTCTCCTAATCTATTTAGGAGGAGAGAGTGAATATTAGATTTTGCATCAAGATGAAATCGGTCATTGTCAATGTCATCAATAAGATACCGGTAGGATTTTTTTGCTTCTTCAAACCTGGTATCTATGAATGCGCTATCCCCGGCTCGAATATAGGTATGGAGTAGTTCTATAGGTTTGTATTTTTCATATTTTGTTTACTAACCATTTGATTAATGGAGATCTAGAAGATGGAGCATCCTATATGACACTTGGTTGTTTTCTTTTGACTAACACTTTTTTGAATTATTTTTGGCAATATTAGCTATTTGTTCTAGCTTGAATGATAGATCCTTGGGCGCTAGCTCGTTATTACATGGCGAGGTATCGCTCATAGTTGGGCTTTTAGGCCATGGACTCCCTAGCTTTGGACTGCTTACGTTGCTTCTCATTTTATGGAAATCATTCCTATATGAAGCAATATCACCTAGAATTGATTGCTTTAATTCTGCGATTTTTGCTAATGTATTGGCACATATGAAATAGAAAGGGTTACTACCTTTAATATTATTTGTAATACTTTCTATAACTTCATCATACTCTTTCATGAGGAAGAAGCATGAGCTCAGCTTGCCACACAAAGTGATTTTAGTGAGATAGGCATAGGTGAAGTCGGTATTAATTGTGCTAATTGCGCTTTGATATGCTAAGGCAGCTCTTTCATAAAATCCGCTCTTTTTATTTGATTCTCCAATTCGTTCAAAAAACGCATGTTCAAGTCTATGAGCCTTGGTACCATCAGGCTTCTTAAGGATGAGTAGTCCTTTAGCATAAGAGTCTATTGCTTTCCCATAATTTTTAAGCTGCTCATAGCAACGTCCTATTCTCATATGTGTTCTTGCCATCGCTTGGCTTCCAGCCCCGTTCTGTTCAAGTTCTTTTATCGCGCTACAATAGTTTTCGATAGCCGCTTCGTATTCTGCTTTATCTTTAAGTTCATTGGCCTTTTTGAGTAATTTGTCGCATTTATCAGAATGATAGCTATAGCTATACTTCATTTTCATTTTGACAAGTCTTAATTGTAATTAATGCAATTATTGATTGTTTTTGGTTGGTTTGTCAAACTGCAATGCTTGGTTGAAAACTTGATCCTGAAAATTGTACCAATGCCAGTTTTCAACTATTGCTGCTTAATTCGTCGCTTGGCAATGCTGTGTGACTAGACACTCCGCAGATCCACGGTGTATCCGTTCATCCCATTGGATTCACAGTATGCATTTACCTATGCTCCACGCCCTGCTCCTCACTCATTTAATTCTGAAACTGGTATTATATAGAGATACGCTCATAGTAGCCAAGTATTATTCCCTCGTAAACCCTTGTCAGAATCTCGAGATCGTTTACGCTTGAGCATTCATTTACTTGATGAGCTGTCCTACCCATTAAACCAACCTCCAGGGTTGAGCAGTATTTATGGATGAATCTAGCGTCAGATGTTCCTCCGGCTGTGTTAACTTCTGGCTCTATACCGATTATATTTTTGATAGATTCTCGTACTAGTTGTACAAAGTCTTCTGTTTTACATACAAATGCATCGCCGCTAGAGCGGTAATTGAAGGCGAATTCTTCTGGATTAAGGTGTTTTTGCAGAATATCTTGATAGTTGGCAAAGAGGGACTCAGCCCTGTGGTGGTCACCATATCTGATATTGAATTGTAACTTGGCTTTACCGGGGATGACGTTCTCCGCCTCATTCCCAACTATTATGTTGGTCATCTCCATATTGCTAGCATCGAATATACTGTCTCCAGGGTGAAGGGTGTGGGCTCGGAATAAGTTTATTATTTTGTTCAGTTTTGCTATAGCGTTATCTGCGTATTCGTTATATGCAACATGGCCTTGTTTACCGAATATTTCTAGAAAAAACGTGGCGCTCCCTCTTGCTCCTATCTTTATGGTATCACATATGGTGTTTCTGCTAACTGGCTCTCCCACAAAGCAAGCATCTATTTTTTCCCCCTGTTCTTCTAGCCACGGGAGAAGCTTCTTTGTACCATTGATGGCTATGGCCTCTTCATCGCTGGTGAGCATTATGCTCATGCTCATGAGATCTAGTATCTCTGGTCTTGTCGTCATGACTCTGTGGGCTGCGGTGATGAATGCTGCTATGGCTCCCTTCATATCAACTGTACCTCTACCGTAGATGATCCCATCTTTTACAGAGCAGAAGAATGGATCATTTCGCCATTCGATCAGTGGACCTGGTGGGACTACATCAGTATGGCCAGCGAAGCATAAATTTGGTCCTTTTGTGCCAAGTCGCGTGTAGAGATTATCTACTTTTTCTTCTCCCTCACCAAAACTGATTGTTTTAGATATAAAGCCGATTTTGTTTAGCTCTTCTATGATTAGGGGAATGGTTCCATCATCATTTGGTGATATGCTGCGACAGGCAATCATTTTTTTTAATATTTCCAATAACATAATACTTTACTAATTAAGATTAGTGCCTATCATCATGAATCAGTTCCTCACCGTCTTGAGCTTGTTTCAGGATTTAAGAATTTAAGAATGTATACAACCTCATAATGCTATGAAATAGGTTCGGGATGACGTGGCCTAATATGGTAGGATAGCTTAAAAAAGCCAATCTTAATTTTTTAATTGCGTATATAACAATTAGACTGTACGTAAAATTTCATTTATCGATACTTTCTCTCTCGTCTTGGCATCGACGGTTTTGACTATAATGACTCCAGATGTTGCATATTGATACTTTTTTGGATTTAAGCCCATAGCATCGGCGGACTTAAAATCTCGTACTTCATCTCTCATGATGATACCAGGCACAGCGACTGAGTAAGGTGGTATGTAGCCAAGATAGACAGAGTCAGTTATTCTATCATAAATTTTCGTTGATGAAGTAATGGTGACGCCTCCAGCAATCACAGCTCCCTGACCGATTATTGTGCCTTCCGTAATAGAGCTGTTTGCTCCGATGAATGATTCATCCTCTATGATAACTGGCCTTGCACTTATTGGCTCTAATACTCCTCCGATCACTGAGCTCGACGATATATGGCATCTCTTGCCAATAAAAGCACAGCTGCCAACTGTTGCCCAGCTATCGATCATTGTGCCTTCGCCGATATGACTACCAATATTGATGAATGATGGCATAATGACACTGTGTGGTCCTATATACGCTCCATATCTTACTATGGCACCAGGGACAACTCTAATGAGCGCCTTAGCGAAATCTTCATTTGACCAATCAGTAAATTTCAGTGGAATCTTATCATAAGCATTATCTCCATAAAATCTTGAGGAGTTTTTTATCTTAAAATATTCTAATATGGCCAGTTTTGCTTCTTCGTTCACCCCCCATTGACCATTTTGATCCTTATAGCAAACCGTTGTTGTCCCATTATCTAGGCGATCTAAAATATTCTCTATTTGTTGCATTCGTTCTCTTCTTATTAAAAATGTTACTATTTTTACCTTTTGATATACTGTATGTTTAGTTGATGTCTACATGGGATTATATTAGTTCGTACATAATATAATAGTTGGAAAGAAATGACTATTAGATATAAAATACAATAATAAGTATAAAAATATGTTCTTATAATTTAAATCGTATTTAAATGTGCAATACTTGGTTTTCCCACAAATAAATTCGATATTCCATAACATAAAACACCACCTATAAGAGGTAAGATGCAAGATTTAGGCTACATGCAGGACATTTTAATATTGCTAAGTGTTTCTATTATCATAGAAGTATTTATGACCAAATTAAAGATGAGTCCAGTATTGGGATATTTGGTTGTTGGTGCTTTAATAGGTAATAATGGATTCAATATAGTTACACCAAATGAATATACTGAGTCAATTGCAGAATTCGGAGTGGTTTTCCTGCTCTTCGTCATAGGATTGGAACTTACATTCGAGCGTTTAATAAGGATGAGGCTCCATGTTTTCGGATTCGGCACTATGCAGCTAGTTATAACCACTTATATCCTGGCGAATCTCATAAATACTTACTTTAAAATGAGCATATTGGTTAGTGGTGTGTTGGCTGCAGCCCTATCGTTATCGTCAACAGCCATAGTCTTGCAGGTTTTAGGAGAAAGCAAGAGACAACATACTCAAGTTGGACGTTTATCTCTAGCTGTATTGTTGATGCAGGATTTTGCTGTTGTTCCACTTCTGACAATCATTCCAATATTGACTGAACAGTCCGGTAACATTGCTGGTGTTATTGGTATGGCCATGCTAAAGGCTGTTGGCACAATAGTTGTCATCACTATAATTGGGCGGATATTTTTGCGTCCGTTTTTCTCCCTTATAGGGTCAGCTAAAAAGGAAGAACTCTTTGTAACTACTGCTCTTTTTATCGTTCTTGGAGCATCATGGGTCACTAGTCAAAGAGGGTTATCCACAGCTATGGGAGCCTTTCTCGCCGGATTGTTGATTGCCGAAACCGAATACCGTAACAAAATTGAAGATAGTATCATGCCTTTTCAGGGCATATTCCTTTCTCTCTTCTTCATCACCGTTGGTATGTCGATAGATATAGGTTTCATCATGAAAAATTTTAGCAAGATTATGTTGATAGCTGGTGTTTTGCTTGTTGTTAAATCAACTGTTATAGTAGTACTTTCAAAAATATTCCGTTTTACATGGGGATCATCAATTCACTCTGGCCTTCTTTTGTCGCAAGGTAGTGAGTTTGCATTCATTCTCCTTGCTATGGCGTCTAAGCAAAATATAATTCCATCACATACGGCCCAATTATTGCTTATGGTTGTTGCCTTCACTATGGCCATCACCCCTCTGTTGGCAATCATCGGAGCGAAGATTGAGGATGGCCTCGGGAACATGGAGGAGCTTGATCCCCACCAGGAATTCAAGGGTGTCAGTGATTTATCGTCACACGTAATCATAGCAGGCTTTGGTAGAGTTGGACGCATGGTTGCATATATGCTATCACAGGAGCAAATTGATTATATAGCGATAGATAGCAACGTAGCTTTAGTAAAAAAAGCCAGAGCTCAAGGATATCAGATATATCATGGTGATATGGCGAGTGATGGTACTTTAAAGGCAGTTGGGGCTAATAGGGCTGCAGCTATTGTCCTGAGCATGAGTGATAGAACGTCTCTACGCAAGGCAACACGTCTAGTTGCGAAAGAATTTAAGCATCTAAATATCGTAGTTAGGGTAGAAGATTATAAACACGGATTTAAAATGAGGAAGCTTGGAGCTAGCTCGACTGTGGCAACCACAATCGAGACGGGACTACAGCTGGGTGGGGCTATATTGCGGGCCTTAAATATACCTGAGCATGATCTATTAGTAATAAAGGACAAAGTCCGTAGGGATGATTACTTGTTGGTTGAGGAGATCGAGTTGTTCAAGGGAGTCTCTGAAGGTTAGAGAGATATTATATCAGTTCCAACATGAAATGAACGTTTTGCGAAATGAAATGACGTGGCCAGCTGACTAGGGCCTGTCATCAATTAAGCTGGCGAAATCACAGTGCAGTCATCCTGAGATGCAATGGACAAGCGAAGTCAAGCGAGTGCAGGATGACTGCACCGTGATCTTGGGATGAACAATCGGCTCTACACATTTTTAAATTCTCGTATCTAACTATTGGATTTTTCATCATGCTTTTTTGTGATATTAATTAATGACAGGCTCTAATTTTATAAATTATTGTTGATTTTATATCTTTTTATTGAAATCATCTAGTAATCCCGAGAGGAAGGTTGATGCAATTGAGATTAGTGGCATATGATGAGGACGGTGTATCGGTTATATTTACATTTATATAGTTATATGAAACTAAGTCATGAATAATCTGGATAATGATCGAGTGATCACGGGGGGGGGGGTAGTTTTTTGCATTCTGCGCTATCTTGGTGGTTGGTGTTGCGGCTTGTTTGTTTGTAGAGGAGCGAGTAACAGAAATCTTTTGTGATAGCTTTGTATCCAACACTAGAGCAATCGCTGCAAATATTGAGGAAGTAGATCATCAGATGCAAGATACCCTGGTTGCTGCTAGTGTTGGTTTCAGGGGGTTGCTATTACAAAATCCAAATCCTACGCCGGCAAAGTTGAGGCAATGGGCATCGGAACTAAAGGTTTCAGGGCTAGAAATATTCACGAAAACTGGCTATATGAAAGGTAGGATGGTTGTATCAACTCTTGATCTGGATGATAAGCAGCAAGCCTTTTATCATGATCACAACCTAACATCGGATGAGGAGGCAAGCACAGTTAATGATTATGATATTAAGTACGAGCCATTTAGGTATGATAGCAGTTATCCGGGATCAGCCTCCCAAGCGACCATGGTTGTATGGCATAAAGATTTAGGTTTATGGCTAAACACAACTTTTGTGTCTAATGATATGGAAAACATACTAAAGAAGTATTTAAAAATTTATTCTCATCTCCTTTCTGTATCAATCGCATCGCCATCTGGTCAAATTATGTTTCGTGCAGGAAGCGATATTGCTAAAGTAAATAAAGTGGAGATGGTGAATGAATATAAAAACAAGGCTATTTCAGTCAGTGCAGAGACAGTTATCAGTTATATTCTATCATTTGGCAAGATTTATACGCTAGAATCGTTCAAAACTAGGCATAAGGCTCTTTTAAATGATAATGCAGAATATTTCTATGTTTTAGATGCGGTTTTCTCAAAAGCTGAGTTAAACCATCAGATTTTGGTAACTAGAATTTTTTTGGTATAATAATGCTATTGGGATCAATGGTGATCCATCTAGCTGGCCAGCATAATAGATCTGAAAAAAAGAGGCTCCTGATCCAGATATTATCCCAACAAGTTTACCATGATGTCGCCACCTCTTACGCGGCCCTTCAGGCTCTTGCTGATAAATTTGAGGATGCTGGCCGCATGAGGGAAGAAGACGTCAATGACATAAAGGACGTTGTCTGGAGCATTAAGGCGATAACACATAACCTATCATCTGACCACTATACCAAGGAATGGAAGAGAGGAAGAGGGAGGCCTGTGCAGCCAGAGATGGTTTATCCCATAGTCAACAAAATTGTTTTGCGATATAGAATGCAATATCAACGAGATAGGTTGGAAATCACCTTTCCCATCAATACCAGTCATTCCACCATCTTTTGCTTGATAAGCCAGTCTGAAATTGAGAGGATAATGACGAATCTCATCCAAAACTCGATAGAGTCTGTATCGGCTGATCGAAAAGCAATTGTCTCTGTTTCTCTCGAGAAAATTGGGCTAAATGCTGTAATCAAGATCATCGATAATGGTGGAGGGATGTCTGATAATGCGATCGCTATGATAAAATCAGGAAAAAGATTCACCCAAGGCAAACCAGATGGTCGTGGCATCGGCCTGTCTTACCTGGTGGAAACGATTAGGAAATATCGCGGTGACATCGAGATTAGCAGTAGGTTAAGCGATGAAGAGGGAAATCAGGGGGGAGGGGGACGTCCATCACCCTAACAATGCCTATTAGTGAGACTCCATCCTGGTTGATAACCAAGATAGAGCTTCGGCCAAATACAATTATAGTGATAGCTGATGATTCAGATATTATTCATCAAATATGGAGAAATAAACTCAGAAATCATAGGAAAGTAAAATCCGTAATATATATCGATTCTTTAAAAGAATTAGAGGATTTCGTTACGAAGACTATGTTTAGCGAAGCAAAGACTAGATATGAGGAAAAAACTACCAGGAATGAAACTGGTCATGGGGCTGGCTGCGACGAGGGCAAGATCCTCTATATCATCGATAATCATTTCAAAGATAGATATTTCAGTGGTACTTTTGACTCTGGCGTTATGCTAATAGAACGATATCATCTGGAAAAACAGGCGATTCTATGCACTGGCCAGGCCCTCAGAGATGGTGAGCTTGCATATGAGTGTAAAATCCTGGGAATCAAACTCCTACCAAAAGAATTTGTGAGTTTGATAGAGGTGGTATAATCTGGGGGCCAGTAGGTTACTTATATACAGTATCAAGGAATTCTATAGAACCGTTTAGTCATCCTGAGCTCTTTTGACTAAAACCAAATTTTCAACTTTTTCAATTCTACATAATTGATGGAATCTATATATGTAATAACTCATAATTTATATGTTGTCGGGTGAGCGTCCAGCACTACGGAACCATACTGGGCTTAAGAATGATATCTGGCTTAATTTGATTACGAAACCAGGTCATTTGCCTTTTAGCATAGTTACGAGTAGCTTGTTGTACCGATTCTATCATCACCTTCAACGTCATAATGCCATCAAGATAGGCTCGTACCTCCTTAACACCTATGGCTTTATGCTTGGTTTCTCGGCTTAAAGCAGCCACTTCTCGCAGTAAGCCACCATCTAGCATTAGTAAAAATCTCGCGTTTATATTGCAGTATAATTCTTCTCTGGGTGGAGATAATAGAATAACAAAAAAATCTTCTCTTCGATAATGACCAGTCTTACCCATATCATGCCATTCGGATAATTTCCTACCTGTTTGCCAGAAAACCTCTAATCCCCTAGCGATTCTTTGTGAATCAGTAGATTTGAGTTTCGCAGCGAGTTTTGGATCTATAACCTTAAGCATATTGTACATCTTGATTATACCAACCTCCTCTAAAAGAGAACGAGATCTTTGCCGGAATTCCCCCTTGGTTTCAGGTATAGATGACATCCCATCCATCAATGCGCTGATGTACATTCCGCTTCCGCCTACAAGTATTGGTGTTTGTGGATGAGCACTGGGCAGATCTTGGAATCGACCAGCTATACAGCTGTCTATCTCTTTATGAGCTAAACCAAGCCAATCACATACGGAAAAACTCTCTGAACATGAAACTATATTGTATAGCTTATGAGAAGAATTTGTTGATGTCATTACGGGTGATGCAGTGAGTATTGGCAATTCCTTATATACTTGAACTGCGTCGCAATTTATTATCACCACATCCAAATTTCTAGATAATTGGGCTGCAAAGCTAGATTTTCCACTTGCGGTTGCCCCACATACGATTATGATCTTGTCTCTAATGCTTTGGATATCACTTATAGTTGATAAATTTAGCGTCGGATAGGGTGTTACCATTCCTCTCTAACCTGTTTTACTTTGCTGATAAATAACCAATTTTATAATGCAATACCAGTTCCCGATTTTCACTACTGCTGTTTTACTCGTCGCTCCTCCTCTATTGCATTTAAAAACTGGTATAAGAGGACTTGGTGTTACATATAATTGACAAAGCTCATCTCTGTTATCTTCTTCGTAGTAGCGAATAACATTCTCAACGTGTTGCCAAGTTGCATGATTTCCAGCATTTTTTGCGCTCTTTCTGATTCATCCATACCGTTGAGATTAAAGTACATCTGGGATAGATAGGTAATCTCCTCTTCCTTTTGTTGTATGGTATCGTAGACAATGCCATGAGCCCTACCAACTCGCTCTATCATGCTACTTACTAAAGGAAAAGCCTCATTTATCAGGCTTTCTCCCCTAGCCACTATATCTTTGTCGAAGGAGCCATCGGCTTTTTGGCTATTTTTCAGAATATGCAAGCCAGCTATCAGTTTCTGAAAACCATCATCATTAGCTCTAACGCCATAAGGAAAGGTATTTGCGTCGATATATATGGCGCTATCAAAATCATCCCCTTGATAATAATTAGCTGTGACATTGCCATCGACCACATTGGTATTATTCACAATATCAATCACTGGCTGAATTGTAGTCCTCGATCCGCTGAACAAATATCTGCCATAACTTGAAGTATT
This sequence comes from uncultured Alphaproteobacteria bacterium, assembly GCA_903860855.1. Classification (GTDB taxonomy): domain Bacteria; phylum Pseudomonadota; class Alphaproteobacteria; order Rickettsiales; family Midichloriaceae; genus CAIOSF01. The sequence goes on from CAIOSF010000104.1 coordinate 12,678, forward strand.
AAGAGCTGCTTGCAGCAAGGTAAGCTTGGCCGTTGATTCAAGTCTTATATCGAAAGTCGCTATGCCACCCTGAAGGTTCATCGCAGTTGCAGCCATCTCTCTAGCATCTTCCACCATTGCAGTGAACGCTCTTGTGCGATTTTCCATCTCATTAAAGAAAGCATCAGCCCACTGAAGATTCTGGAGACTGTTATTATGTGACTTAATTGAGTCTTCAACGGCCAGAGACCTCTCTGCTATAACTGGAGGTAATTCATAGTAGTGCAGAGCTTCCACATTCCCACCAATCGAATCACTTACATCTTGAATGCCCTGTTTTATCGAATCTATTGCATCTAGAGAGTTATTGGAGGCAGCTCTATCGCTAACTGTTGGTACAGTTGCCCCTGATGTCACCATTGTGTAGCTTTTGATCATATTCTTATTCCAATCCCATGTTGATAACATTGATAACAGCTATCTGTTATCATAAATAACTTTTTGCATTCCTATAAAACTCCGTGTGAGATCCGAAGCTACAATTCATCGCAGAAGTGTATCAGAAGACTTCAAGTAACTGTCTGAACAGCTCCCGAATCGTTGTCACTCCTTTAGCCGATGCTGCGTACAATGTCTGTAGGAACATGACGGAACCAAGTTGAGCGTCCAAGTTTACGCCAGTTTCTGAGTCTATCTGACCACTCACTCCTTGCATTTTATTACTTAAACTAGCTAATTCTTCATCTTTGGCTATGGTCTTAGCATTATGGACTCCCACGACTTGAATTGCATAGTCTTTAAGGGTAATATCGGCCTCTGGTATGTCACGAGTTCTATCAAAATGTATAGGTCTTGCACCCAAGGCCTGAAACTCTCCAACCAATTCAGTTCCACCGACTCCAACACCATAATATAAACTTGGCGTACTATTATAAAGAACGCCAACTCTATACTCTTCTGCTTTGTTCATCGATATGTGATTGGGATCCAATACTATGTCTTCTCTCACCCTCATGGAAATAGCGGAACAAATCTCTCCTTCAATATCGCATTCAGTATGGAATAGATTATTCATTCTAAATGATTGAGCGAATCCCTGTCCGACTAAGGCATGTTGATAGAAATCAACGCTAGTAATGAGGCTATCACGCTGGTCTAGTACGATTCTTGCGCCATCTGTGGTTGATAAACTCAGAAAACCCTTTTGATTGGGACTGGTTACATCCACATCGCCATCTCCGGCCATAGAGGCAGATAGTATACTACTAGATCGCGTGGAGCTGATGATATGAGCTGTGTTGCTTGTGTCATTCGCTATGCTATCAACCGAAAACCTTTTGTTGATGATTCCGTTGATATTGCCCATTTCTACTGGCGTTGGTTCTTGAATCTCATACGCTAGGGTTAGGGTATTGCTCTTGCCGTTCACAATCGTCTTAACATCCATCTGAACCGTATAGGGATATCCAGTGGTGGCCAAGCCATTTAAACGTATAACCGAACCGTCCTTATCTATGGTGCGAACATGTTCGCCATTTTGGAATGAGTAATTTTTTGGAAATGTTATAGGAGAACCGGCACCATCGGTTAATGTAACCGGAGCGCCGCCAGTAGCGTTTACCCTTATGGCCTGTATACCAAGATCCATGCTATTAACATCCTTTAGATCTGAATAGGCCCAAGCATCAAGATTTAAATCAAGATTACCAGTTGCCCCTCCTGCGACCACACCAAGCTTAAGGTCATAAAACCCGTTAAAAGCTACTCTTGTACCAGAAGAAGCCGTTTCAAAATGTTGATTTATCTCATCAATCAATGCTTGCATATTAAAGTTACCTGGACCTTGGCCAGATCTAAATGCTCCTAAATCAAGCTGAAGTGCTGGTATGTAATCCCTACCAGATGACGCAATCATAGGATTGCCTTCACCGTCAACCACAGTAAGCATCATAGAGCCGTTTCCAGCGATTCTAGTAGCTAACGTTGATGGCATCTCTGAGATTAGATAGGTAGTGGGCATGGCGCCAACTCCCTTATTATGTATCTGATTCACCGACTGAGCGACGTTAGTTGCCAACTGATCAATATTCTTTATTATAGCAGGAAAGTACGTGTCTCTCACATGAAGCAATCCCGCTAATGTCCCACTAGAGAGATAGTGGGTGACGCTATCGCTCTTGCCACCGTAAACCATAGGAACCTTTTGTCTAAGCTGACTTGATTCATCATACATTTTAATATAGATAGGATTCACTCCCCTCTCTTCTATAAATGTCTCAATATTATTAGCTGGCGTATATTCCAACTGAAACAATGACCTGCCGACCAACTGATAATCGGCGTCTTTTGCTTTGACATTTAGAATACCATCTTTATCAAAATAATGCCTTACAGGTATGAACTCAGATAACAAACGCAATGTCCCTCTTATGGCATCTTCGGTTTGAGCATAAGAGATCGTTCCCTTTGCTTGGGTAAGAAGTGACGAGCCCAGCTGCCTTAAATCCGATAGGTATGAGTTGACAGTAACAATACCGGTTTTTATTTGCTGATCAGCCTCAAATCTTTTTTTTTCAAGAAAAAATGCTATATCGCTTATGGTATTGGCTAAGTGCTTCGCACTGTCCACCATGCGTATTCTCGTCGATGGATTAGATGGATCCAACCCCATTTCATCTATGCCATTGAAGAATTTGGTCAGAGCCTGAACTATACCAGAATCATCATCAGGCTTGGCAATAGTATCTTGTAATTCCTTATAATAGGCCGATATTGTCTCTGACATAGAAACATCAGAATTAAGCCCTAGCAGCTTATCTTCCAGAAATTGATCAACTTTGCTCAAGATCTCATCTATCTTCACCCCATTCGGAGTATTACCAGAGACTCCGGCCGATATTATAACCCTCTTCTCTGTATAGTTTGGAGTATTGGCATTGGCTATATTGTGCATGCACACGTCTACCCTAGCCTTAGCCGTCTCCATGCCACTGCTTGCTATTTTTAGGCCTATATCTGCCATAGATCCTTTCGTTTTATCTATATGAATACGCTGACTGTATCATAATTGTTTTAGAAAAATTACACAATCATCTTGTTTTGACTGGTGGGCAAAGGCTAGGAAGGAAATTGGATTCCGCTCTTGGTCATCTGATTTTGAACTGCCTCCTGCAGCCCGTTAACCCTTACCATCTCCCATAGCGAAGGCGACCGGTGGGAAGGTAGGGTGATCATTGTATATTTTCAGAAGAATAGCAGTTTGATACTATCACGGTACACTTCTATGCTTTGCTTAGGAGAGGAAGGCATGGCCGTATCGCCTCAGTTTGGAGTGTGGTTATGCTAGGGTTGCTAATCTCAGTAAGCTTTTTTATGGATATAAGAATCTTGTAATAACTTGAGAATAAGGATAAATACGGATGTGGCAAAAACTGGAGTAGATTATGCTGGAATTACGCCATCATAGGCGAGTGCATTGGTCATGCGACACCACCAAGATGCCTGCGACGACGATGCTCAATACAAACTTGACAAGTGGCAGGAAGCATATCAGTATTTAGGACGGATATCTAGCTTTATCAGATCACATTGCTCATCCTTTGATCCATAGCAATGTATCAATAGTCTATTGATACTACCCATGCTCGGGCAAATACCGAAGAATTATCGTATTGTGCCAATTAATAAATGAAGTATAGTCAAAAAGTTTTAAGATAACCAGGACCTACCAATTGTTTCTTAAGCAAAAAATTAGAAGGAGTGTCAATGCGCCTTCTTAATATCATTCCCTTTGTCATCACAATTACCACTTCGATCGTTGTCAGAGCAGCCGCCCTCGGCCGCTTCTACTTCTATAGTGGAATGCATTATACCAA
>CAIOSF010000105.1 GCA_903860855.1 uncultured Alphaproteobacteria bacterium
GATATCAATCATAGCTTGGTCACACCAGCTCCCCCGTCTAGAGCGTCATCGATCATCTTGATCGTTTTATCAACCCCATAAAGGGCGACAAATGAACCAAAGCGAGGACCACTATTAGCTCCCAATAGTATCTCATATAGGGCTGCGAACCAAGTTTTGAGCTCCATATCGTACTTCTTACCAATCTCATATATTTTATTCTGGATCAAATCCCCTATGGCACCACTTTCCATCTCTTCTAGCGTTAACCCTTCCAGAACCAGCTTAACCTCATGAATAGCCACTCTCTCATCGGGTCTCGGCTCCCGATATAGCTTATATGGCTTGATGAAATCATGGTAGTAGTTCATTGCTCCCCTCACCATTAACTTCATATACTCCGTTGACTGAGATGATGGCTTATCCATTTCATCTGTATCCAAGCCTATGGCTTTATTGAGCCTAGTGTCTTTTCCTGAGCTCAATAGCCCATGATGATTTGGATCGCGACCATCCTGTGTTGGACTATCCTGTGTTGATTTATTATCAAATCTATCAATATAACCCCAAATGACCTTTTCATTGTCGGTATTGCAGGTGCTGACCAAATTCAATAAAAGAGCATAGCTGATACTTGTTGCAATTATCGGAGGGTTGCCGTTATGTACATGGAACACAGGGTTTGCGATTTTCTTACTGAGATCGGTCTCGGCATGATAGTTTTTAAGATGAGCAAGATATTCATCCACGCATTTTGGAATAATATCAAAATAGAGTTTTTTGGCTTTTTGAGGATTCACATACATAAATAGCGACAAACTCTCGCGGGGAGCGTACCTGAGCCATGAATCTATTGTCAGGCCATTTCCTTTAGATTTTGATATTTTTTGACCATTTTCATCCAAAAATAACTCATAGAACATCTGATGGGGTGGAGCTCCTCCTATCACCTTGCATATAGCGCTGTATATCTTACCATTCACCAAGTGATCTTTACCATACATCTCAAAATCAACATCAAATGCTGCCCATCTCATGCCAAAATCTGGTTTCCACTGCAATTTACAGAATCCATCTGTGACCTTGGTATGTACGATATCTTTTGTATCAGGATCAATATAGGATATCATCCCATCGGCTAAATTCCTGTCTATAATTGGCACCTGAAGGACCTTGCCGGTACTTTGGCTTAGAGGTAAAAACGGACTGTAGGTTTGTTGCCTCTCTTCTCCCAGAGTTGGCAGCATAATATCCATAATTTTATCATAGTTCGCTAGGACACGGAGAAGCATATCATTAAAGACGCCAGATTTATAGCACTCAGTCGCGCTTTTGAATTCATACTCAAAACCGAATGAGTCAAGAAAAGCTCTGAGTCTGGCGTTCATGTGATGACCAAAGCTCTCGTGGGTACCAAAAGGATCAGGTATGGCGGTCAGTGGTAAATCGAGATATTTTCGATAATCTGCTGCATTAGGTATGGTGTCAGGAATCTTTCTCATACCATCCATATCATCGGAAATGCACCATAGCTTTGTTGGCATTCCCGATAGTTTTTCGAAAGCATTCCTAACCATCGTTGTACGGATCACCTCACCAAAAGTACCTATATGAGGTAGACCTGACGGGCCATAGCCAGTTTCGAAAAGGACAAATCCTTTATTTGGTAGCTTACCGCCAAGTCTATGTAATAATGCTTTGGCTTCTTGAAATGGCCAGGCTTTACTTTCTAGCATTATTCCTTCTGGTATAGGCATGAGTCTGCAATATTCATCTGATACAAGTTTAGGAAATCATATGGAGGAATACTAGTTTTAGCAATGGAATTTCCGGTATTATACCCTCTTTCTATCATTTCTTGGCATATGTAAGTGAATATGTTACTAGTGATACTGCCATCGGATGGCCTGTATGAAGAATTGGTTAGAGGATTATAAATTTGTTTGCAAAAATCCTTACTCATTATGACGTCATCACGACTTCTATTTATAGAGAACCAGAGTTTATCTTGCTTGATCGCGGAAACATTATAGTATAGCGCCATAGATTTAGTTGCCATCGGTTGGGCAACCTTAACTTCTCTCAGTGCTAGCATGTATTGACCGCGATCGAATCCATCATGCCATATGCGCATTATCGGTGACAATAGGTTAACAGATCCTAGGAATTCTTTGTTTGCTGATATTAAAGAGGTTATTGATATAATGATAAAGCAATAGCATAATGTTGTGCTTAGCATCTTATGACCGAAAGCAACTCCTATAAAAACAAATAATGTTCCTAATGATATGGCGACTAAGAAATGGTATTGAAATACCAAGGCTTCATATATCATTAGCTCTTGATCGTTATGATAAAACAGTGTTGCCAAAAATCCTACTAAAACTATTAAGTTAAGTCCGAGGTATCGACTCAACAGTGAATGCCCAAATGGCACGAAGAGAGAGACTACACCAGAAGGACAACGAGCCACATGGAATGGACGCAAATCAAAGCAGCAGTAGTTAAAAGAGGAATCTAGTATTAGAAAAGCGATGAGAACTAGTAATGATATTAAAATGACAATGGGGATTTGGCATATAATCGGCAGAAATCTGCTATGCCACTCGCCACAATCAACCTGCTCTCCACCAAGAAAACACATGAGGTCATCGTTCCCTCTCAGTAAAACACTATTTAGCAGCATTTTCCATGGATCAGCTAGTGGTATAATCTGAGCTTCAGATTGGCTAAAGCTTGACAACAATGGGATATCAACTGGTTTTGCAAGGTCGAACTTATATCCAGCCCATGTCACTAGAAACGTAATGCATATAACAATGGAAACTCTCTTCAACCTATTCCAGCTATACCCTGACGACCTTTTACCTAATGTCATATCGTTTATGATGATTAGTCCGGCGATAGAGGTCATGAGTAGGATAAAACCTACTACTCCAGAGAGCAAGAAGAAGAATCCCGAGCAAATGCCAAATGCTATATCAAGGAATATGCCATAATGGTTAGTAGGTGGATTCGGTATAAGCCATCTGGGAATAATAAGCCAAGCCGAGAGTACGGATAGAAGTATTGGGGCATTGGCAGAAATGATTGGTTGATAGCTAAGAGAGATTATCAGGATATATATGAAAATAACGTGAGCGCACAGAATGTGCGTGATAGGCATTACCCCAGATCGACAAAGAGCCACGCCGCCATATGGGTCTTTAAACTGATCTTTTGCATCATACAAGATACTGAACGCAACGATGATTGCAAGGCAACTAGCTAATATTGTTGGCATTCTTGCAAGCAGAATGATGTGTTGTTGTGGTAAATCATTTAGAAAAATATGGTCATAACCTATATTATAAAACGTTTGCATGAGCTGGGTACGGCCAATTACATTATTGACTATTGGATAATACTGAGACAGATCGTGCAAAAATATATTAGATATTATATTGTGATAGGAAGAATGACCAGCTATCATGGCGGCGGCCATAGCATCGACAGCCGGTAACCGCACAATTTGGAAGCTTTGTGTGAAGCTTAGCCATGACAATCCCGACCCTATCGCTACCAGCTCATCAACCGTGGGAGCCAGCTGAAGGCTGCGGTTGACGAGGATGATGAATATCATCAGCACTGATATGGCTACTGCTATAGGCAATGTATAATGCTTTGTTAGTTTTATCATCTATATTCATGTTTTTGATTTTAGGGTATAAACTCTTGAGTAGAAAAAACAACTGAATTATATGACTCACTACAACAATCACAATAAAGAGAATATCACAAGCAATAGAAAGATCATCGCGATTCAAGCTGATGCTATCAGTTCTTTAAGATTGGAAGAAGATTCAACCATACTGATAATGAATGAACTACTTAGAAGAGGACATAGCATTTTTTGGTATTTGCCAAAGGATTTGTGCATATTGGATGGAATCTTAAAAGCTGAAGGTTTTTTTATCATAAATCCCATTGATCAAGACTCTCAGGCGCTAGACTTGAGCGCTTACTCTGTGGATACGGAATCATATGAGATTATCAATCTAAATGATGTGGATATGATACTTATAAGGCAAGACCCTCCTTTCGATATGAACTATATCTATAGTTTGCAATTATTATCAACCATTCAAGAAAGGGTAAGAATAGTCAACAATCCAAGAAGCCTGTTAATTTTCGGCGAAAAACTTATACCATGTTATATAGAGAACGGTAAATATATGCCCAACACTCTCATAACGGATGACATCAAGCATGTGAAGGCATTCTTAGCTCAACATTCAACCGAGGATCTAAGTACCAGAACGACGAAACGGTTTATAACTGATGACAGACTTTCAAATAAGCCAATTATCCTAAAAAATCTATGGGGATATAGTGGCATAGGAATTAAAAAGGTTACAAAAGCAGATGAAATAGAGATATTTATGGCTAATAATGTTATGTGCAATCCAGTTGTGGCTCAGGAATTTCTGCCACAAATAGTCAAAGGTGACGTCAGGGTGACAATTATGGATGGGGAAGTTATTTGTGCAATAAGCCGGATACCAGCCCCTGGTGCCTTCATAAGCAACTTATATGCCGGGGCCACGGCCATAGCTCTCAACTCACTGGATGCCCGCTCAGCTGAGATTTGCAAGGCCGTTGGGGAATTTCTACTAAAGCATGACATATTTCTAGCTGGAGTTGATATCATAGATGGATTTTTAATTGAAGTTAATATAACTTCAGTTGGAGCAATCACTCATTCTAACCATGTGCACGGCAAGAACCTTGAGAAAATATTAGTCGACAAGCTTGAGGCAAAAATGCTATAGGTTCTAGCCACATCAATATGTAAGAAGCGAATGTCGGAGATAACACGACGTGGTCTAATGCTGATATTATCCGCTCCATCTGGAGTGGGAAAGACAACCCTAGCTAAGCTTTTATTAAAAAATGATAAGCATGTACATAGCTCTGTCTCTATAACCACAAGGGCAAAACGTCCTGGGGAGAAGGATGGAATAGACTACTATTATACAGATGTAGGAACATTTAAACAGATGATTGATGAAGGTGAGTTCCTAGAGTATGCCGAGGTATTTGGTAATTTTTATGGCACACCGAGGTTCGCAGTTGAAAGACATTTAGTCGAGGGAGAAGACGTAGTGTTTGATATAGATTGGCAGGGGCACAGACAGTTAACGTCAATTGCCCGTCAAGATGTTGCCAGTATCTTTATTTTACCTCCATCCAAAGGTGAGCTGATCAGGCGATTAAAGTGTAGAAACCACGATGGTGTTGATGCTCTGGCAGAGAGAATAAGTCAAATTGATACTGAAATTAGCCACTGGCATGAGTATGATTATACAGTTATTAACCGTGATCTAGACGATAGCTTTGAGAAAATACTGGCAATCCTTAGGGCCGAAAGGCTAAAAAAAGCCAGAAGGCTTGGATTGAAAAAATTCATAGGCGATATAATGCAAGAGGATGTCAAGCATGCAGTCGAGGACACCGTGGAGGAGTTAGAAAAGTGAGCAATACAATAATCAACATAGAGATAGCTAAATTTAAAGACCTATACCTTGCTACACCTCTTTGTAACGATAATACCAGTAATAATTCCGGCTACTCAAAAGACAAGAACACGACTGATGCAAAAAAGGACAATAACAGAGCAAATGCTTGTGAGAATGCACCAAAAAAAAATAACAGGAAAGATAAACTCGCTGCCGCTCTTAGAGCAAACCTGCTAAGGCGCAAAACTAAGAACTAGCCGAAAACCGAACCAAAAGCAGAAACCAAACACGTTGCCTGGGAATTGGTACGATACGCTGAAGGCTGAGATTATTATCTGGTGCACGTAACACGAGGAATGAGCAAAAACGTCCCTCTTCCATGAAGCTATCTTGTCTTTGGTAGCTCTTCACTGACCTCATTCAAGGTCATATCGTTAGCTGTATAAATCTGGTGACCCCTGCGGGAATCGAACCCGCGTTACCACCGTGAAAGGGTGGTGTCCTAACCGCTAGACGAAGGGGTCTATCTATAAAAACGACAGGGCTCATTCTATATATTAAATCTGGTTTTGTAAACTTTGATTTTGCTATAGAGAAGATCATACAAACCTAGCATTAGAAGACTAAGCTTGTTGATCAAGAAGCTTGTCGATTAAGATTTTTGTAGCTAGTATTCTGCTGATCTAAATATAACATTGGTATCCATATGACTGATCAGACAAGGGATATTTTACAAGAAATCTCGACACAAGTTAGCCAGAATGATGTTGTCCTATACATGAAGGGTAGTCACGACATGCCAATGTGTGGATTTTCATCGGTTATTGTCCAGATCTTGAATAAACTCAATATTGAATTTAAAGATGTCGATGTTCTGCAAGATCAAGAAATCAGAGAGGGAATAAAGAAGTTCAGCAATTGGCCAACTATACCCCAGTTATATGTTAAAGGTGAGTTTATTGGTGGCTGCGATATCACCAAAGAACTATATGAAAGCGGGGAATTAGTCCAGTTTTTACAAAATAAAGGCATCACAATACAAGCAAACTGATGACGAGGAAGAAAGAACAGTGAAGAGTTTTAGTTTAAATAGTTTTTTTAGTAAATTTCCGAATATTGATCTGGGCAACATAAGACTTAGAGATTTATCTCTGAGGGATGCAGAAAATTATTATAAATTATTTGCCGACCCAAAAGTGAGCGAGCATCTATCAGATGAGGATGTACCTAAATCCATAGCCGCCGCCATGGAAGACGTCAAGTTTTGGGGTAGCGTATTTTATCGTAAACAGGGGGTGTTCTGGGCGATTGGCAACGAAAAAGACGATCAGCTTATAGGTACCATAGGATTTAATAGCTGGAATTTTCACAATAAACGGGGAGAGATCAGTTACGATCTTATGAGCGAGTACTGGGGACAAGGCATCATGACGAAAGTGGTGACCAATGTGATGGTCTTTGCTTTCTCAAAAATGGATATGTATCGCATAGAGGCCCGTACAATGGAGGGTAATGAAAGATCACAGAAACTTCTACGCAAAATTGGTTTTAAAGAAGAGGGTATTTTAAAAGGATATAGAATCATCAACGGTGATCCTAAGGACATCGCGCTATTTTCTTTGATTCGCCCTGATTTCTCTGGGAATCTTTTGTCAAAATAGCATATATACAAATTCAAGAAGACCTGTAGAATCGATAAAAAAACCAATAGAAATATGGCTTTAGAAACTCCACAAGGTAACCTAGGTTGGCAGGCAATCGATTTTTCTTTACGTGACAGCAGTAATGGCAAGCTCTATTCGCTGGATGGAGTAAAGGGCCACGGTGGCCTAGTGGTCGCCTTTATCTGTAATCATTGTCCCTATGTTCAGTCCGTCGCTGATACGATTTCTAAAGAAGCCGATAATCTGGCAGAACTCGGTATTGGTTTCATAGGCATTAACTCAAATGATTACGATGCCTATCCCGAAGATTCATTCGAAATGATGAAAATCTTTGCGGAAAAGCATAAATTTCACTTCCCATATGTAATCGATGATACACAGGATGCGGCTCGCTCCTACGGAGCAGTCTGCACTCCTGACTTCTTTGGTTTTAACAAAAATTTAAAGCTTCAATATCGAGGTAGACTGAACTCTTCCAGAAAAGAGCTACTACCCAATGCCAAAAGAGAATTGTTTCTAGCTATGCAAGAAATGGTAGAGAGAGGTCATTGCACAGAGGAACAATTGCCTAGCATTGGTTGCTCGATCAAGTGGCGCCCGTGAAAGACACTCTCATAAGTTCGGGGTTATTTAGCGAATATTTTTATGAGGAGCCCTATGTCAGATTTCTTCTATGCGGACAGAACCAGCTTGTTTCTTACCTCTCTCTTTAAGATGAATAACATGGGTAGCCACACCGTGTATGAAAGCCCGATTATGACTCACAAAAATTACCGTCCCAGCAAACTCTGACAAAGCATCAGTTAGGTTCTCACAGGCCGATAGATCAAGGTGATTGGTTGGCTCATCCAGGAATAATAGGTTTGGCCTTTGTGCCAATATGCAAGCTAGCGATGTTCTGCTCTTCTCCCCCCCAGAAAGAACTGAGACGCGCTTGAAAACGCCGTCTCCTGATAAACCAAGATTACTGAGAAGGCGGCGGGCATCTGATTCTTTTATCGTGGGGGCCAATCGGTTGATGTTGTCTAGAACGGAATCACCTTCTCGTAAGTCATCTAAATGTTCTTGAGCAAAATATCCTGGTACTACGTTATGCCCCAGGACAATGTCGCCCCCCAAGGCTGCCTGCTTGCCCAGCAATGTCTTGAGTAGGGTAGATTTACCCAGACCATTGGCCCCTAAGATGGCGACCTTCTGCCCCCTATAGACAGTGAAGGATGAATCCCTTATTAGTGGACTGTCATAACCAACAACCAAGCCATTAACCTCAAGAACCGTTTTTCCCGATGGATTCGGATTCTCAAGAGTTAGCTGCATGGTATCGCCAAGTTTCTCAAACACCACGTCATCTTCAATCATCTTAAGCTTTGCAAGGGTTTTGATCCTGGACTGAACCATCTTGGCCTTAGAGGGACTGGCCCTAAATCTATTGACAAACTGTTCTATATGATCAGTTTGCGTCTTTAGATTCTTTGCAGTATGAGTACTCTGCTCCTGCTTTAGAGCGAATGCTTCCAAAAAGTCATCAAAATTTCCGGTATATGGGGTAAGTTTTCCTTCTCTTAAATGCAAAACATGAGTCGCTAAACGATTCAGCAGATCTTTGTCATGTGAAACAAAAATAACCGTCCCATTGAATCTTTTAAGATAACCCTCGAACCATTCTATGCTTGGTAGGTCAAGATGGTTGGTTGGCTCATCTAGTATCAAAAAATTTGGACTATTGAGCAGAATTTTTGCAAACTCTAGCCTCATCCTCCATCCACCTGATAAAGATGTAACTGGATCTAGTGGCTGCTCCTCCTGAAATCCTAAACCTTGGAGGACTTCCTTTGTATCGTCCTCAATCCTGTACCCACCTAATGACTGGAACATCTGTTCAAGGTACTCATACCGGTCAAAATTATCTTGAGAGTAATCGGTAGCCATACTGGCTAAGACTTCTTCACGCTCTTGCATAATTTTATTTAACTCTTGAGCGCCACTGAGAGCCTCTGCCAATATTGTTGGCTCGGGCGATGGATTAGCAACCTGTGGTAGATATCCTAGCCGCAGGTTCTTCGGTTTTATTATATTGCCATTATAGTCTTGTTCAAAGCCACATAGAATATTTAACAAGGTTGTTTTTCCTGCCCCATTATTACCAATTAAAGCTACCTTGGCTTTATTGGGGCAATTATAGGAAATATCCTTGAATATATGTCTATGACCAAAGGTCTTTGAGATATTCTGTAGTACTATCATAGTTTAATATTCTCGATATTTTGCGTCAATATTCATTGTTATGTCAAATCGATAGATCGGACACACTTTATCATAAAATTTTTCCTCTTCTTTCAACTTAATCGCGACAAGAGCGCCTCGCAATAATTCACTATCTGAGATTGCGCGCAGTTCAGAGTCGCGATAATTACCTGGAAAAAACATTGTTGTTTCAAGACGCATAAGCCTGGAATAAACAATATTAAAGTGAACCCTCGGAGAGCTATCTTCAATGATACCAGGCATAATTGTGTAAAAGCGATAATATCCTAAATTATCGGTAATTGCCGAGCCAGAACCAACAAACATTTTATCAAGTTTATCACTGTTCGTTTGAATATTGCTTGCTGGAATTTGATCAACCGGAGCTGTATACAATATATTATCATTGAGATAGCCCCTCTTCTCACTGGAATTGTAGCGGTAAAAACCATTCTTGTCAGCATGCCACATTTGCACCAAAGCGTTTTGAATAGGAACACAGGACCTGTCCAAAACCCTGCCAATTATTTGAATGCACTGACCAGAAGCGAATTGAGCATAACCAACTTTGCGCCTCAGGTTGTTAGTACTGTAGAAAGGAGGCTTTTCCGCCGCTCCATACCAAACAGCTGGAGTTGATGTGCAGCTCAGAGCCATAACGCTATCAAACTTTGGCTGTTCTTGCCGATAATTTTGTAATATATCATCGGTTGAACAATAAGCCTCGGAAGACCATATCACACCAAGCCCCAGGAGCATTGCCAGAAGCGCTAAACAGAGTCGCAGGATGTAATGGCTCAACTCAGATTGTTTAAAACTATTCATATATCACAGAGGTAATGCGTTTCATAAAGATTAGCATGGCTTCATCTTCATCTCGAGCGCATATAATATCCACTAATCCATAGTTTTCCAACCAGCACGACATTGTTAGTATATGACCCGACAAAAAACCAATTAAAAAATGTGCTGGCACTAAAATAAACTCTGCCGCAACGCCATAACGGACAGCTGTATAGGCTATCAGCGAAACTATAGTCCACATAACTATAGCAAATCTCCACGCACCTTTCTTTATCAGCCAAAGGAATGAAAAGATCAGGGCATACTCATTACTCTGACAAATGCTAGGCAAGACCCTTATGTCGTTTATCTTATTACTGCGATTGTATATATTATATACTTTCATAACACTTATTCAAAACCAAAGTTAAAATCATCATAGGTCTCATGTAGTAATTTATATCAGTTCCCTACATGCAATAGACAAGCCGAAGGCGTAGTCAAATTAAGTAGCACAAGAAGCGGCCGAATGCACAACGTTAATCCAACCGGTTGAACGAATACACCTCAAACCTGCGGAGCGCTTCGTCGCGAGCAATGAGCAACATAGCAACAATTAAAAGCGGTAACTGGTATAGCTATATTATCTGACTTAGAAAGAAGACAATAGTACAAGCCCAAATAAATACAGCAAGCTTTATTGCCACTAGGTGCCCATAATTTCTGGCAACTTGGTCACTTTCTAAACAAGAAACCAGTTCTTCCTGATCTTGCATCATCTTGTGCAACTCGGTCAAAGCTGCACTATACCGTGCATAATTATTTTTTATCGATCTCTGGTTTAAAACCTTAAGCACAGACGACAACATACCTTTTGTGCCAGCCTTATCCAATAGATGGGCCAGCCTATTTCTGGCCTTAATACCATGAAGCAGCGGCGTTACCATATCTAATAAAGCTTCTGCAAATAATCCGGCTGTACGAGGGGCGTTAATGGCTCCTTGTCCCATGGCCAATAGACGCAGTAGAGTAAACAGCCTTTCGTCATGGATTTTTTGTAAGCCCTGAGGCAATACAATCTCCGGCACTTTGCCCAAGTGAAGGCGTGCAGCAAGAAAAAGCAGTAGATCTCTCATGATTGGTATATGTTCTATGCTTTTTAGCTCCTTATCGTCTTCGAGCACTGATATAACATCCAAAGGGCAAAAACAAACATACTGTCCAAATAAAAGATGAGGAAGCTCCCAGTTCAAGGTGTAAACAATATACCTAATATCATGATGAGAACGAAGTAATTTCTCAATATTACCAACATAACTACGATCTAAACCAGCAAAAGCCACGATATTAGCGAGCAATCCACTATTAACTAAAAGAATGATATCACCCGTTATTTCATCTGAGTTGCTAAAACTCGCATACTTTAATATAGAGCCTATAGTGCTAATATGAAATGTAACACCTCTAAAAGAGATAATGTGCTGATCAGCAAAATGCGCAATAAGATAGGCAAGCATGGCATCTTCCCTAGAAATCACAGTAGGGTTAGAGTTAGAGCCATACTTACTGGATTCAACATACATACGATTGAAGCTTGATATAGTCGAACTCTCAAATTGCTTAGCCTGGAGCAACCAGCGCATAATCCTCCCACTCTTAATGAAGGCTTTGGCTTCATCCCATGATCCCTCCAGCGATACGGCTAGAGTTGTGAGATTCTCATGTTCCATGTTGTTAAAAACCATACCATCCTGGCACTCTCTAATCTTTTCTGACGTAGAGAATATCTCTTGCAATAGCCTATCAATATCGTGATCTTCTCTTGTTGCCCCTAAAAACTCAACTGATTGTAACCACCCCCATCTGTTTTCAGATGCATCATCCAATAGCTTGCTTGCTATAAAAAGAAGTTTTTTACAGTATGGATCCAAGTTGCTGTGGTTGATTCCCAACACGTGACACGCATAAAAAAAACTGCCGTAAGTTATTTTGCCATATATTAGCTCTGCTTTACTGGTCTGAAGAAACTGTTTACCAGCTATTAATTCCAATAGCAAAATACCAACTGCGTAATAATCAGCTTTCAAATCATGAGTGTTCTTTCCATAAGTATGGCATCTACTCCTAGCAATCGTCTCGAAAACGTCTAATTGCTCCGCTCCGCAGTGGGATATAAAACAACTACCAACCATGATATGATCATCCTTTCCAACTCTAATGGTACCCCCATTCAGGGAGCCATGCATTATACCATGGTCGTGTATTATATGGAGAATATCGAATATCTCCAGCAACCAAAGGCGGATCTCACGGTGATCGAAGCCATTGACTACGATCCTTTCATACATGCTAATAGTAGATGGTCTTGGCATTACCATGACGAAGTGCTCTCTATCACCTATAGTCGTCAATCCGAACTTCTCCGGTATCTCTAAACCATTCGCTGTAAGAGCTCTCAGCTCGAGCATATCGTGTATGCGTACGCAATCAGTACGGAAAAACACCAAAGCGTACCTTCCGTTGTCTTCATCTAAAGCGTAGGCCTGAGCAAACCCAACATCGAAATGGGGGAGGCGACTGGTCACTGACACCCTGAACTCACCTATAGCGGCCAGCTCAAGACTCACCCCTATCATTCCCCTGTTGATTATACGAATTCTGCTATTTGGCATCTTGCGAGATTAACTATATCTGGTGAAATTTTATACCTACCCCCTTTTTATTTCAATAAGATATTTTTTCCTCAAGCTGTGCAATATATCTTGATGGATCCTATCATTCTTTGCTTCAAACAATGCCATATTAAGCCTTTCCTCATCTTCTAGCCCTTCCATTTGATCAACTTGATTATTTTTCTGGACTGGAGATAAATTCCTCCAGTCTCTAGCTTGTAGAATGATCATGAAGTTATCACCAATAAGTGGTTGACTTATATTGTCTACCATTGTTTCGAGTACGGCGGATCGGTAGATTTCTGACAAGTCTGACAATTTTAGCCAACCCAAATCTCTCATTTCAACTTTGGCTCCTTTGCCATCGTATTTCGTAGCAGAAGATTGTCCACCAGTTACCTTTGTATTTGAATTAATAGCCTCAATCACCTCATCGTTGCTGGCATTAGCTGGCAGAATAATTTCTCTTAGCAGTACTTCCGTTTTATTATTAATTCTCTCTCTTGTGCTCTCCCTCTGGTATTGAGCCTTTGCTGCTTGAACTTGTTGTTTTATGTATGGGAGAATAAACTGCCCTTCCTCCAGTTCCCGTCGACTAAAGCGTACTTTACGAGAGTCGAGCAATTCTTTAAGGATCAATTGAGCCTTAACCTGTTCCTTTATATTCGCTAGTTTTTGCGGATTTTTAAGCACCAATTGTTCAAACTTGGAACTAGCTATGGTATGTCTTTCATTTACCGTTCTAATGGCATAGTCCACCTGAGCATCGTTTACCGATATACCTTTATTTTCCCCCTCTTGCAGCAACAATTTTTCATCGATCATCGCTTCCAGGAGCTGATCCCTCATCCCGAGCACATCATGGTAACCGACGTTATTTAGGATGGCCACAACTTCAGCTCGATCCATAAGATCTTGCGATGTTATCACTCTGCCACTGATGGTTGCCACAATATCGATCGCAGACTCATAAGAGTCAGTTGTTGCCATGACCCGCTCTGCAACTGGTAATGTGATGCCTAAGCTGAGTAGCGTAAATATAAGAATTCTTTTCAACATTCCAAACTCTTAACGAAAGGTTCCAAGTCTTATTCTATCAAAGACTCGGTATTATTAATCATTATTTATTGCATAAATCAAGGTCAGCTTGCTCTGCTGACCTCGGGATCTATAATTTCTTTTCCATGCCTAATTGAGAAATAGAGCTGAGGCTCATTAACCCCACCTGATTGCCCAACTTTGGCTACGGCCTGCCCCTTGCGTATTTGCTGACCTTTCTTGACCATAACCTGACTGCTGTGAGCGTAGGCTGAGAGATAATCTCCATCATGCCTAATTATCAGCAAATTACCATACTGATTGATGTTACTTCCAACATATATGACCTTACCATCAGCGGCGGCTCTCACTATCGTATTAGCGGGAACTGCTACGTTTATACCTTCACTTCCTCGACTCTTATCAAAACGCTGTAGTATTTTGCCTTGCAGTGGCCACATGAATCGACTCATACCCATAGGGTTACTGATCTTGAAACCAGCACCTGCCTTACTGGCTTCTGCTTCAGCCACATCTATATTATCTTTCTCCTCTTCGTTCTGCTTATCTGATGAGACCTCCGCCTGGCTAGTGTCATGAGCGTCAGATTCATGATGAGTCTTATCCAACGAATTTATATCTATAGCTCCCGATTCTTGCTCATTCATTTTGGCAGGAGTTGTTTTAGCAATAGTTTTGGCAGTTTCTGCATTATTTTTATCATTTTTTACATCTTTTTTTGCAATCTTGGATTGTTTGTCACCTTGGTTGGTTTCGCTTTTTATCTCCAATTCTATCGGATGAATCGTACTTTTCTTACCAGGTCTTGCTGAGTTATCCTCGCCCTGCATCTCTTCAGCGCGACCATAGGATTTCTCACGTTGAGTGCGTTGATCAGCCAAATACATGTCACTGCTATCTCCAGATCCCCGGGATTCCTTGTCTATTGGCTCGGCCTGGATGGAATCGCCGTAATATTGGTCACTGCTTACATAACCAGATCTACTCGTGGGAGCATCATCTCGATCAATAGTTACTCCTTGTCTATTGCCACTATAACTACTGCCAGAGGCTGAACTTGATTTGTGTGTCGGCAAAAGGATATCTGTACTGCTACTAGCAACAAAACCCCGAGGTAGACTGTTAATTCTAGCCAGTTCATCCTGATTAGCTCCATATTTGCTGGCGACATATTGCAAAGATTCGCCCTGGTTCATTGTCTCAATTTGCAATGTATCATCGTATCTATAATAGACGTTTTCATTCCTTTCTATTGTGGCTGGACCACTAGTTGAGCAGCCTCCCAATAGGAGAAGAGCAGATACACTTATTGAGATCAATGCATGGCCATCCTTACGATGAGGAACGATGCGGCAGTTTGAAATGGGACTTGCTATTATCATCTTGATTGACATGACTTAATTATGATCCTATATATACTTTGTATCATTGTTTTGCAATGCGCCCGTAGCTCAGCTGGATAGA
>CAIOSF010000106.1 GCA_903860855.1 uncultured Alphaproteobacteria bacterium
AGTTGGGTTTGCTGAACAGATGCAAAATTGTCGTTTGCATTTACTTTTTTGACCCTTTACAGCGGAATCATACCGAGCAAAAACCATTTCTTTAGCGCCTGTCGAAGCTATTTCGCCCCCATAAACGTAACTCAGTCCAATAGTGGTGGAGGCGTCGGGTACTGCCCCCGAGTCCAAGACGTTTATTTCAAATAGCGTTTATCACCATAGCTGTTCCCAGCGCCACCATTCTATATCATAGCCTGGGATAAATCAATGGGGTGATTAGAAGTATGGCTTCAAAAGCCATACCATCCATTGTGAGATAACATCAAAAATCATAGGCGTGATGAACGTTATGAATGTATTTATTATATGTCTTACTCATGGGATCATCATAAATTTGGAAATATATATCTCTCATCGAGGGATCATCAACCCCATGGCCATCAACTGTGATATAAAAGCCATTGCCCCTGGCGCTACTGAGATCGCTGCCGTTATGTGCAGTGAACCCATCTATGGTTATAAAATCGATATGTTGAGAGCTACTGTCATTGGGATCATGGGTAAATTTCGCATAAAGATATGAGTGCGCGTGATGACCTGATGTATCAACGTGGTCAAACATTAAGACATTTGTCTCAGGTATATCGTATAGATAACCCTGGTTATTGATGTTTATGTTTACCCTTCCACCATATGGCCCGACTGAACCGGATGCAAAGCTGCCGGTGCTGTTTGCCACTGGTATCTGATTGGATAACGTATATTGCACGGTAGAGCTAGAGTTATTGATAAAATAAATCATCGCATCATGATCAGTATCACTCTTAAACGTTGCCATAAAGCCTACCCCAAATTATTAATCAGTTTAAAAAATATCATTGATGAGGTAAATAAAATCACGATTTTTTAATAAACACAATAATGAAAGGTATGTTTAGCTGGTATTCACAAATATTTTAAGAAAATCGCATCAAAAATCTCGACTTATAAAGTAGGCAGCGTAGTAATAAATTAATTCACTATGTAATCTCACTTCTGGTCTCACCATGGCTAAGTCTCATTCGGCAAAGCTTCATAAATAGCAAGGCAAAGCAACCGTTCCCCAACACGTTCGCACACGTTATTACTGGGTCGAAGAGAATGTATAGGGTCGTTATGATCGACATCATGTCACCACGAAAACCAAGATAATCATGCACTATTGGTAACATGACTATAATTCCTCCGCCAGGAATAGCTGCGACTGAGAATTTCGCTATGATAAAGTATAGGGCAAAGATCGCATACTGGTAGATGCCTGGTTCAGGTGTCCCATAAGCCTTAAGCACAGCATAAGCGAATATGGGGATAGCCAAGCAATCACCAATTAAATGGACATTCACTGTGGCTGGTACGACTGATGATACTAAGTTTAATGATGCCGTTATACTGGTTTTTTCCTCATTTTTAGTGACATTACTGGCATCAGTAGATTCGGTATCAATAAGTTCGGCGTTTTGTTTTACAGCTGATATAGTCAATGGCATGGCACTGGCGCTTGACATTGTACTTAATCCTGTCATCGCTGGAGGCATCATGTTTCTCAACATTCTGCACCATTTTTTGCCGTTCATCCCACTCGCAATATAGTACATCAGAGGGATGTATGAAAATTGAGCAAAGGCTACCACAAGGAAGATAAGTCCGTATCTTTCTGCCAATATTGCCATAGAGTTATCGTGTTGCATCTTAATCAAAAAGCCCAAGACAAAGGGTAAAATAATGGCCTTGATGATAATCAATAAAGAGTTGCTGAGCTTATTAAGGCTACTTGTTACTGTTCCTCTGAGAACTGGAAAGAACTTGCTGGCAATACCAAGGAGTAGGCCGAGTATCATGGCATGCTTATTCTCTATCATAGATGGCAATCTGGTTTCCCACATTGGTACTAATCCCAATTGCGATCCAGCCTCCGTGATGGTCTGGAAAGAGGTGGTGTTATTTTGTATTGTATAGACGAGATGGGCAAATATTAAGCTAATATATGTAGAGAGTAAATTCGATAGGCAGATTGAAATGAGCAAAAGTAAGATAACTATGGTTGCTCCCTTGACCATTTTGCTGATGCTTTGAAATAGGAGGCTGAAAATTAAGACTGGCAGGAGGAATATTATGACGCTCTTGATGGTTAGGCTGATGCTGTAAATTAGTCTCTTCACCGGGAGAGGTATGTCATCACCGAACAGAACCAGAAAGATGATAGAGAATACGAGTATGACCGGGATGTTGAAAAATACTCTAATTCTTAATAATGACACTTTTTATACGCTTGTCTTAACTGTGAGAAAATGTTGGGATTTGGCTAATCGCGCATAATTTTAGCCTTTCTTCAAAAGATTGCAACCTGTATCGTTAGTTTTGCTTGTTCATTATATGTAGTCTTACCTTCTGGTCCATTCCACTGCATGAGATTGAAACTGTCACTATGCCCTTGGCTCGGCCAATTCACGACTCTACTAGCTAGCGTTTGATAAACTTGACAATGGAACGTAGAACAAGGTAGATAATAGCTATACTTTGATAATAGATCTTTAAATTAAGTAAAGAGTGGTCGGTCTATTTCTATAGTTTCCTTATGGTGTTATTGTCAATTTAACTAATATTAAATGCGCGTATTTACAAATGAATTTTCAATGTTCATCTTATTGCACGGGAGAATCTTATAGTCTCCAGGCAATTTCCGAATTTTTTACCAATAAAGAGGTGGTGCATAAGATATACAGTAAAGATGTTTTGCATCTTGATCAGTATTTTGTTGAGGGTGGTAGAGGAGGTGATGTTTTTATATATAGCTATGGCTGTATAGTATTTTGGGGGTTTGATATGTCGGGTGAGGAAAAATTCTTGGAGCAAATCTCGGAGTTTTTACAAGGGCCATTGGCAACCAACATAGTGGATAAGTGCGATTATGTTATTGCTTCACAGGAAGATAATAGCTTCATAGATACTGAAAGGGATAG
The DNA here is from genome assembly GCA_903860855.1 of uncultured Alphaproteobacteria bacterium. Classification (GTDB taxonomy): domain Bacteria; phylum Pseudomonadota; class Alphaproteobacteria; order Rickettsiales; family Midichloriaceae; genus CAIOSF01. The sequence goes on from CAIOSF010000106.1 coordinate 2,988, forward strand.
AATTATCTTGGATGATGGTGATCCATATCTCAAGCTCTCCTTCTCTTACGGCCTATCACAGTCTGTTAAACTCTCGGTTTTTGAAGAATCGGTCGAAAAGACGATTGAGGAAAATAGAGAGATTCCAAACAAGCTTATGGCCACAGGTAAGATACCTCTATCTCGCCGTGAGTTAGCAAAGAAAATAGGCTTTTTGTTTGCTGAAAGAAACTTTGTGAACCTCAATAGTAATATTTTGGATACTCCGGATTTTTTCTGGAAGAGGCCGCGCTATGAGCCTTATTATGAAATGTCAATAAAATTTATGGATATCAAGCAGAGGATTGAAGTCCTGAATGATAGATTAAGTGTTATTCATGAGTTATATGAGATTATCTCGACTGAGCTGCAACACCTTCACTCCTCAAGACTCGAATGGATCATCATATTTTTAATTCTTGCCGAAGTTGTTTTAGTAGTATTGAGGGATATTTTGCATCTGATATAATGGTCACAGTTTCCAGGCTAAATATGGCTGCAATAGCTATTGACTTCACAAAGAATCTAATATATCTACGTCTATATAATATACGAATGTGCTATATCGTAGAGTCCGTATGACGCATTTTACTTATATGCCATTTAAGATATACAAAAACTGCATAGTTGGAGAATTGGACATGATGCCAGATAAAGAGATCATAGAAAATATGAGAAAACACTTTGCAAAGAATGGCGACAGTGAGGGGTTAGGATTTTTGAATAAATACTATGGTGAGTATATCGATCCTAAGGTAAGATATTTAACCAAATACGTTTATCATCCATTCGGCGCTGATTTTACGACCACTATATTGATCACATCAGAGACACTAAAGTCTCAAATGTTAGAGAGCAGTAAATCAATAAAACCTAGCTCGCCAGTAGAATTTAGTAAATTCATTGGGGAACTGAAGACTTTGCATCCAAAGAACTAACTCATGAGGAGATTTTGAGAGATTTTTTTGCCGATTAATAGAATTTTTTCAAATAATGGACGGTATCGGGGGTTTGTGCTGTGTCAATGTCGGCGACTATTTGGCCGTATTTTAGTACAATGATCCTCTCTGCTATTTGTGATAGAAAATCTAGATCATGAGAGGCAATGATCATAGTCACTCCTGCGGCCTGAACTGAGCGCAATAGCAACACGACATCTTCTATGGTGGCAACATCTAGACCAGATGTTGGTTCGTCACATAACAGTAAATCAGGCTTCATCATCAAGCTACGAGCAAGGGCGACTCTTTGTTTTTGTCCACCTGAGAGCTGAAAAGGATAATGATTTTCTTTATCACTGATACCAAGTTGTTTAAGTAGATTCAGAGCTTGCTTCAGATTGAGGGTTTTGTTTGTATTGCTTTTATTATCAGCACCTTTGGATGTTATTATATTAGGTGCATAAACGAGATTCTCCAGAACATTCATATGAGGAAATAGCTGAAAATCTTGAAACATAAATCCAGTAGCGCCAGAGCATTTTATTTCACCATGATCAAATCTATCAAGCTGTTGTATGCATCTGAGGAGGGTTGATTTGCCGCTGCCCGATGACCCGGCCAGACCAACGATATGCTCTTTCTCTATTGTTATACTGATGTTTTGTAATACCCGCATCTCGCCAAATTTTTTGCAGGCGTTACTAATGCTTAGCATAGTTCACCCTTTTTTCTATTTTTCTACCTATATACTCTATAAATAAAATGAGTGTGTAGTAGTATATCCCAGCTATGCAAATTGGAACAAAATAGGTAAATTGTTCTGCCGCAATTGATTGGGCCCGCCTCATTAGATCCATGCCCCCTAGAGTTGATATAATTGCCGTTTCTTTGAGGAGGGCAATGAATTCATTGACTAAGGCTGGCAAGATATTGCGAATAACTTGTGGCAAGATTATATCTTTCCACATAGGCCATCTTGGAATCTGTAAAGTTTGGGCTGCTTCAAACTGCCCCTTTGGTAGGCTTTCTATGCCTGATCGCAGGATCTCCGCCACGTAAGCCGAACTGTTTATGCCAAAGGTTATTATTCCAACCGTAAGTAAGTTAAGTTTTAGGCCGAAAAGATTGGGAAGAGTAAAATAAAAGAGGCTTAGTTGTAATAGTAGTGGTGTACCTCTGATGATTGAAATGAAGCAATTTGCAGTTTTGACCCCAAGGCCGCTATACCTCATTATAGCAAGGATTGCACCTAAAATCAGACCGATGATAATGCCACCTATCATTAACTCTAGAGTTAATACGATACCACCGCCTATGAATACTATATTATTTAGGAGTTGATCGCTTGGTATGTCTATATAAGATGATATGATATCAAGAGAATCACTCATCCCCTAACCATTTTGTCTTGATTTTATTTAACTCTCCTTTCCCTTCTAACGTGGCAAGGGCTGAATTGATTTGCTCTAGTAGATCAGAACCCTTTCTTACCACGATACCATATCCGTCTTTGGACGTTATTAAGGTTTTATAGGCTAATTCCGGATTATTTTGACTAAATATTGCGCTTTGAGCTCCATCTAGAAAAGCGACATCGGCCTGACCAGATTTTACAGCCTCTATAGCCTGGTTCGGTGAATCCATTGTGACAATCTCAGCAGAGACAAAATGCTGTTGTTTTAGCCAGAATTCCATTGTTGTACCAAGCTGACAAACGATTCTTTTGCCATCCATATCTGCGATCTCATTGATTGGCATGTGAACATCAAAAACTGCAGCCATTGTTTCAAAGTAGTAGGGCTCAGAAAAATCAAAACTTTGTTTTCTTTCATCTGTAATGGTCATGGTAGCTATGCCGGCATCAGCTTGTCCACTCTGGATAGCAGCCAATACAGCGCCAAACTGCATATCTTCAAAAATAGCTTCTCTGCCCAGTTCTTTTGCCACTGCCTTGGCTATGTCTATGTCCAGGCCTTGTAGCTCTCCTTGTGCGTGAAATTCAAATGGAGGATACATGGATGATGTTGCAAATGTTATCTTATCGTCAAGATCGGCTGGATCATCGTTTCCACAGGCTGTGAGCAAGACGAGAGGAGCTACGCATATTGCTAAAAAAGCGGTTATATAGTGGATTACACTTTGTATTGATTTGCTCTCTGTTAACTTAGTTTTTAATATTGTTTTTGTTACAGCTTTAAACGCAATCTTAGTTTCATTCACCGGCGCATCTATTCTATTGATTCGTATTGATAGCAATTATTAGCATGACATCTCAAATTTGTCGAGATGTCTAGGTCATAAATACTTCTATAGAATATCGTTATTCGTGGAACAGCCATCGGATATTGGCGTCAATTCCTCTGGAGAAAATATCACATTGTTGAATGCATCGCGCTGGTTGTTAATTTTATGATTTGCTAGAATAGAGATTCTCTCTTCATACTGTCTTGCAATGTAATCAACTGCTTTCTCCTCTTGTGCTATATTCCATGGGCAACACGTTTGATGCTTAGCCTTGTGAATCTTATGATAATTGATCGCTAGGATTTCGTCATGCTTTAAGATCATAAATATCGAGTCCCGTGTTATTGAGTTCTTTTATATAATCCTTATATAGTTGACATTTATACATATTGTCTAAGTACCTATTTCCACTATAAGACAACTTAGTGTCAGCTTTTTTCGCTGTACTACAATATCCCCCCATTCTGTATTTCCCCCAATTTGTTTATTGCATTATTTCATCAAGTCTTACACTTTTTTGTATACATAAAAGCAGATAAAATCGAGAAAGTTTAAGTGTTACCGTAGCTATCGGCAACTTTGTCACCACTATTATATGGATGAGACGGCTCATTCAGAATAGATATGGCGGTACTATCGATCGCATCCTTAGTCTGGCCTTTACAAATAGTACTTGCTTCACTAGCTTCACGTTTAACATACTCGAACAATGCTATTCTAGCTTCATGCTCATCTATAATGCGTTCAATTATTTTTTTCTCATTCGTTAACATGCTCTGCTATTCTCCCACCACGTATCCCCTAGGTTACTCACATACTTACTATAAAGCACGCAAGGATCATACTCTACTTGGTCATACTTATACTTTGTATCTTCCCTTGACCAGCCATAGAATGATTTCATTCTTTTACACCACTACTAATTAGTTATTTGCAATTTTTACTAGCAATAGAACAACTTAAGGACTGTGATCTGCGCTCTGGGCATTCCAGCGCCCTGTAATTCCGCTGCCTTCTCGCCACACCCCATCCTATTTGGAGCTAGTATATCATCCATAGCGTGGCATGGAGGTTGTGGTGTGGCGAGCCCCATCTAGTACTTGACTAAGGAAAATGATTTAAAATTGCACATGAATAATAATTTTATAACACAAATAGCAACAACGCTATGAAATTACTTGTGCTTATATAGCTAATAGTTAAATGATCAATTGATATGCTATATTAAATGAATGTGATATATCAGATATGTGAATGATGGAAGTAATGTCAACAGATGCCGTTACAATGGTCGGGGCAGAGAGATTTGAACTCCCGACCCTCTGGTCCCAAACCAGATGCGCTACCAGACTGCGCTATGCCCCGTTTAGAAGACGATCACCTTGTATACCAGGGTTGAATTGTTTTGGCAACTTTAGTTTTTGAAAAACAGATTGGAATAGAAAATATCTCTTTAATCATTTAGTTAGAATTTTTATACAGAAACGGTATACTTAGCTTATTGTATTATCCAGGTTGATATTTAATTTAAAAGCCAGCGAATGGGTATTGACTTTTTATCAAAAGTTTTGCTACAATTGCGCTTATTTTTGTTACACTATTTTTGTATTGTTGCCACGTGTAAATTGGGCAGCTGTATAGCTAGGAATGTGAAGAGGGGGTAGCGCGCTGATCATGCTTTAACGCCCACGTCTGTTTCATTAAGTTTCTAGATTTGGTGTGACTTTAGCAGATTTAAACCTAGTTTTGAGATTATTGATTTTATGGAAGAGCAGCGCTCCAAGCTTAATTTCCCAGTGGCAATTGCAGAATTACCTAAATTCCTCGTCACAGCGGTGATGCTGATGATGACTATATATATCTATAGTATATTGAGAGCGTCGAAAGATGCTATTGTTGTAGTTCAGATGGGAGCTGAGCTGATAAGTATAATTAAGTTATATGGGGTGCTCCCAGCAGCTATACTTTTTATGCTGATTTACGTAAAATTGAGTGATGTATTCACCAGGGCAACTCTTTACCACATTCTCGTCACCTTCTTCGTTGGCTTCTTTCTTGTATTCAATTACATTCTCTATCCGAACGCGAAATCACTACAAATCGATGTAAGTAATTTAGTAGAGATGAT
>CAIOSF010000107.1 GCA_903860855.1 uncultured Alphaproteobacteria bacterium
CGTCCACGCCGAGTGCCTGGAGATTGGTTGCGATGGACTGAAGCTTGCTGAGATGAGGGAGTTTGACCCGGCGATTCAGAAGCTTCACATTCATATAAGCAGTATGAGTCATGGGTTGGCTAAAAGCTTTTGCGATATATTACCTGATGCAGTTGTGGGGCTAAATGCTATGGTTAGTGGCGGAGGAGGTAAGGTTTTATATACAACGTTTCTTAATGACGCTTTGATGTCACAAAGTTTTGCAGATAATGGAGCTAATCTTAGAGAACAGAAGGCTCTATATAGCAAAGCTGAGGCTGATATTAATAACCACATGTTGGATGCAACTCACCACCTGAGAGCTGTAATCGAAATGGATGGCTTATCATTGTTTAAAAATAGAATTAGTACAAAATCGGAAGATTGGCAAGTCAGAGCTTCAAATCTCAATGATTCAGCCATGAATTATGAAATATTCAAAATGTCAAGTGGGCTATCTAGCTTGCTAATAACTATGGGAGCTTATGCGCCAAAAGTTTTCGATATAATATCTCAAAGTAACGGCGGGCACCTGAACCAAGAACAAGCAAATAGAGTACAAGCAGATTTCATGAAAATCATAGGAGATATCACTATTCTTGATCAATTATCTAAATTTAGCAACACGGGTCGCGTAAATGAGTTCCCATATTCTGAATCAATAAGAGTATTGAAAGACTTGGTATCAAAGCTAAATGAGATTAAAGCGAGTCACGATGTGATTTATAAAACCGATAATAGTTTCAGTGGATTGGCAATTAAGGATTTGACCGTCAAATTGCACGACAATGTGCTATCTACAATTAAAGATCTATATATCACTAAAGATGGCCAGAAAGGCCAAATCATAGCGGTTACTGGTGATTCTGGTTGTGGTAAATCAACAGCTTTCAGTGTGATAAAAGGTCTGAGTGTAATTGGTAGTGATATAGCTGCTAGTGGTGCAATATGCTATGGATCCGACCATGAGATTCCAACGATCAAGATGATGACTCAGGCTGACTATTTCATTAGATCTGCTACCTTGGCTGAAATCATGAACTATCCAGATCCAATGAACAATTTGAATATTGTCAAGATTACAAGAATACTTGATTCTCTTGAAGATCCAGATCTGGCCAGAACTGAGGGTGGCCTCCTTTCTACTCGTCTAGATGAGTATCATGAAAGTTGGAATGATAAGATAAGTGGCGGTCAGAAAAAGAAGATCAAGCTTGCTAAAGCTCTAAGTGATGACGATGCTGATTTCCTCCTTCTAGATGAGATTTTTACTGGTTTAGACGAGAAATCTCAAAAAAGAGCTATGGAAGCGATTAAGAAATTTGCTCCTAATAAGAATATAATCATTGTTGATCACGAGGCGAAAAGTCATCAAAAAATGATGAATGGTAAGTTTTATGATGCTGCACTTAATTTTACCAAAGGTGGCGAAACTGGTGTATACGATTTGAACACAGGGGCTGATATTAGCAACAAATATCATATACCAGCTGAATTAAGTGCAAGCATGGATCAGCAAGATGTTATAGATCTTCATTGGGACCTTGTCGCTTAATTAGAGGAGGGGGGGGTGCACCTCTTCTGGCCCCCTCCAACATAATTCGAGCAGATTGGTAATCCCAGAGCACTATTGTCTGTACACAGAGTTGCCTATTATATAAGCTTCATGTAACGAAATTAGGTTTTTCATACAAATCGGATTTATACAAATGAACAATGGCGTCTTCATTAGTGGTACAGACACAAATATAGGTAAAACTGTCATCGCTGCCTGGCTCATGACCCATTTTCAATGTGCTTATTGGAAACCCATTCAAGCTGGTGCATTGAGGGATACGGTTATTATTAAGGATGTCAATCCAAATTTCATTACATATGATGAGGAATACAAACTTTCCTTTGCTCTATCTCCTCACCTGGCCGCCGAGCTTGATAACATAAAAATTAGTCTTGATAAAATTGTATCTTCGGCTAGAAGCAAGCTGCATCTAGCGCCATCTTTTCTTGTTGGGACTGATTCTAGCACCTTAAGCAATAGAGCTACCGGTATAGCGCCATTTGAGGAAACGGTATCGGAGTATGATCACGAGGGAGAGGAGA
>CAIOSF010000108.1 GCA_903860855.1 uncultured Alphaproteobacteria bacterium
TGACGATGATTATGATCATTATCGTGAGAATTATGCCTCCCGTGACGATGATGATAGGGATTTATAGTTGTTCGTTATTAAATTTTGTTATTGTCCTCATCATCAATTAAGTGTACTTAAGATGCAAAAGAATTATCGAAGCAAGGGATGAAGAAGAAGCGGGGCCTAAAACTATGGCATAAAGTGATCATAGGTATGTTGCTTGGTATAATGGTCGGTGCCATCTTTGGGGAACAAGCGAGCATCATGAAGCCAGTGGGCATTATATTCACTAATATGTTGAAGATGATAGTCGTTCCCCTGATATTTTTTGCCGTTTTATATGGCATCACCAGCATCGATGATGCCAATACCTTCGGCAGACTTGGCTCTAAAGCCCTAATTATATATAGCCTTACCACCATATTCGCAGTGAATATAGGTCTTGTCTTCGCCAATATTTTTGAGCCAGGCATAGGAGTCAATATTAAGCTAAATCATAGCGATACTATTCCAGCTTTAAACACTCAGGTGCAAACTCTGTCCGACGTGCTGCTCAATATAATACCTTCCAATCCAATACAAGCAATGGCAAGTGGTAACACGCTACAAGTCGTGGTTTTTGCCTTTTTTACCGGCTTTGCAATGATTTTAGCTGGAGAGAAAGCTAGGGATGCAAGGAATTTAGTGGTTTCTTGCACTCATGTTGTATTCAAGATGGTAGAACTAGTGATCCGAGCCACTCCTTATGGCGTTTTCGCGATCATGTCATGGATTATAGGTGAATATGGGTTTGGCTTGATGTTCGGTCTGGCTAAGCTCGTTGGCGTAGTCTTGGCGGCCCTCCTACTACAATACACTCTGTTTGGTATTATGTTAATAATATTTGGACGCTTAAATCCCATACCATTCTATAAGAAGATGATTACCATCCAAACCCTCGCCTTCGCGACATCAAGCAGCAAAGCAACTTTAGCTACAGCGATGCAAGAGTTGCAAGCTAAAATGGGGGTATCAAAACGCTCAGCCTCTTTTATATTACCACTTGGTGCGGCCATGAATATGGATGCGACCGCTATCTACCTTGGGGTGTGCACAGTATTTTTTGCACAAATGACTGGAGTGGACCTTACCGCCCACCAATATCTAATAATCATCATAGCCTCTACCATAGGATCGATTGGGGCAGCTGGATTCCCTGGCGGTGGAATAGTGATGATGAGTATGGTATTGTCTTCTGTCGGCCTGCCATTAGAAGGTATTTCGCTTATTCTGGGCATAGATCGCATATTGGATATGCTTCGTACTACCGTCAACATTACCGGAGATTGTACTGTGACCATAATTGTAGATAAGATGGAGGGCTCTCTTGACGAAAAAAAGTATTATAAAAATCACATTGCCGACGAGTAACAATTTGACAATTACCAAACTAATACCTTGCTCTTAGCTTTATTTTGCACTATCATGATGCCTCTCTCCCATTATATGTAAATGCAACCAACACTTCGTGATGACAGCCCTTTATCCAACATTAAATTTACCCACTATCATTGCAGGTAGCAATAGCTATTGCTTATGCGAAAACATCAGAGATGCTCTCGCTGATGTTCATATAAATTTTAGTCTATTTTTTTTCACACAAGTTGCAGTTTTCAAATGGCGAATTTAGCATTAGCATCGCAATGAAAGAAAAGAGCGATGCTAGACGAACATATTCAACATTAGGGACAGAGAAGCGAGCGAATCCATGTAATTCTGCTTTTATAATACATTCAGTCCAAGATCATGATGATTTCATCGAGCTTCTATTATTGATAAATAAAACTAAGGTTGACGGTTTTAAGAAAATAATCGCAATCCTACCGTATATGTTCTATGGAAGACAGGATAGAAGAAGCTCACAAAAAGAGAATGGATCCAATACAACCTCTATAAAAAATTCCAATGCAGCCCTCATGCTTAGGCTGATTAAAGCTTCTGGTGCTAATGAAATCATAGTAGCTGATCATCATAGTCACATACCCACTAGCGATGACTGGATGATATCATTGATTCGGGAGCGACAATATGTGCGGCAGCTAAGGCCCTTAAGGCTTATGGGGCGGCGAAGATAATTGCAATTGTAACTCACGCTATTCCCTCGCATCCAGATAGTGTAGAGATGATATCTACCGCACCTATCGATATATGTTATTTTACCGATTCAGTTCCGGGATGCGCTATAAAGATAGCAAAATATCAAGATAAACAGAGTGGCAATAGCACTCCCACCTTCGACAATATTGATTGCTGCAATCATAATCAATATAAAAACAAGGATAATAGCGTATGTGGTTATAAATACAGAGCTGTAACTCTAGCCCAATCCATAACTAACAAACTTATAAATTGCATCAGTCGACACAATGCAGCAGGACTAAAGTAAATCTACGAAGCAATATGACAAGTTATAATGTGCAAGCATATCATCTTGGTCTTACTATATTGAACTACTAATAAGATTAAGCCTAACGCTAAAGAATGAGGATGCATGTTGGCATACGCATCCCTTCTACCACACATACAACTTATAACGAGCCAGCGTTTTCTCTCAGATAAGCAGATATCCCCTCCTGATTTGGCTTGATTGCTTTCTTGCCAGCTTGCCAATTGGCTGGACACACCTCGCCGTTTTCTTCGTGGTACGCTATGGCGTCTATAGTGCGCAATATCTCATCTATATTCCGTCCTATAGGCAAATCATTGACCAACTGATGTCTCACAATCCCGTGGCGATCTGTAATAAAAACACCTCTAAGAGCAACAGATTGATTGTGCAGAATGCCAAAACTACTAGTGATATTCTTATTTACATCAGCAACCATAGGGAAGCGAACATTCCCTATACCACCCTGTTCAACCGGTGTCCTCTTGTAAGCAAGGTGGGTAAACTGAGAATCGATGCTAACAGTCATAATGGCCGCTCCCCTCTTCTGAAATTCCTCTATCTTATGATCCAGGGCTATAATCTCGGAAGGGCATACAAAGGTGAAGTCAAGAGGATAAAAGAAAATCACTCCGAACTTCCCCTCAATGTAATTGCAAATATTAAAATTATTATCTATTTCGTTATTGGGCAATACCGCAGCTGCGGTCAAGTCTGGAACTTCTTTACCAACTAAAATTGTCATATTTATGGGTGAGAATTGTGAATGATATATCAATTAATATACATGGCACTAGTTCGTTGTATAGTATTACTTAACTCATCTTACACACAGATTTTGAAAGAACCTCATAAAACCCGATCAAAACCAGCATAATACCTTTGAGTGAAGTCCAGGAATTTTGCGGTTCTCAGCATTGCCTTGCGTAAGGTGAGTCACAAATAAAACAGCCAGTAATACCGGATTTTGACTTCGCCTCATTTGTTACTTCTTCCCTACCTTTCTGATGCTAATATGCCTCTGCGCACTACATCCTTCTAATTTAAAATTACTTCCACCTATAAAATCTTTATCAGCCATATTATGAGAGACAAGAGTGATGGCATCGTAAATATAGACGGCAAGATCACTTGGAGTGTATCCATAGTTCTTTTGAAATCCATCCTTAAACTCCGAACTCATCTTGATATCAGCATACCATATACCATCAGAACCACTATTGCCAACCCCAGATGTTGAATTTTCAGCTATGGAATTGCCACCAGCAGCCATGATCGTAATACGTGGCATAGAACGCAATTCCGCCATTAGTCTCTTGATCCTCCAACCACCTTCAGGCAAGACGATAGCAAGACGATTATAGATAGGAAGTTTCTTTATGAATCCAATCGCTCTACTTAGACTTTCCATTGATTTCTTAGGATCGTTATCATAATAAAAAACCTTGTCAAATTTACCATGAATATCAGTATCGTTTGGCATGATAGCTACGATCACATCACCAGCACTGCTACTGTTAGCATCATTTTTTTCACTAATATTATTGCCACCCTCCTTCTCATCATCTCCATGTTCACTGTTTCCCCTACCACCTTTTGCTCTCCATTCTTCTAACATAGCTGAAACCTGATCGTGCGTTGAGGTTGCGATATGATAGTACCTATCTTTGGTAACACAATCATCATCACTCACAACAGATAACATCGTGATGCCATCATTTTTGAGGAATCCATGAATAAACCTTGTTGCATCAGCCGATTGAGGACTGATTACCCATCCTACCCTTTGTCCGACTATATCAACCACCTCTTCTTCCAACTCCTCTATTGGCTTACCAGAATCGATAATCATCAACTCAATCTTTGCTTTATGTTTAAAATCAAATATAGCCATTTGCGCCGCATCGGTAGCATTTTTATATGCATCTTTATTATTTGCAGGAGCAAAGAGAGCTACCTTTAGTTTTTGATCAGAAGCATCTTGATCAGATGTATCTTGTTTGTGATCCGCTTGAGGATTTTCTTCTTCAACTTGTGTCTGCTTTTCCTCTCCCCCAGCCTCTACCTCGCCTTGCTCCCCTCCGGCGGTACCTTCTGTTGTTTCTTTGGCCTTAGCATCATCTTTTGTTCGATTATCTTTTGTATTTTTACTTCCATCTCCGCTAATCTTTTCTTCCATGACTTTATCTACCGGAGCCTTAATCACCTCACTATCCAGCTTGCCTGCAGATTTACATCCTGTAAGCATTGCTATGAGAACCAAAGCTGCTATATCCTTGGAGAGACGCATATTAAATTAACATATCTAATAAATTTGTAGCCTAAATGTATAAAGATAAACTGATCGGTAGTAAAGGATGTTTGTCCAAAGCCCTGTACATAGTCCCAACTCCAATAGGAAACCTAGAGGACATAACTATGAGAGCCCTAAGAATCCTGAGGGAAGTTGATTGGCTCGCCTGTGAGGATACCAGAATCACAGCAAACCTATTGAACATGTATGATATCCAAGACAAAAAAATGCTAATCTATAACGATTATGCTAGCGATGCTATAAAGAACAAGATTATCTCTCTGTTAGACGCCGGGAAATCAGTTGCACTGGTTAGCGATGCTGGAACACCTCTTGTATCAGACCCTGGATATAAATTGATTCAGATGGTTAAGTCTATGGGACATAAGGTTAATGTTCTGCCCGGAGCCTGCTCCGTCATCACTGCCTTACTTTTATCAGGTATGCCAACTGACAAATTCTGTTTTGTTGGCTTCCCTCCAAATAAATCAGGCAAAAGACAGAATTTTTTTGCAAAACTGATTCATGCTAACGGCACTCTCATATTTTTTGAGCGAGCTAGTCGTTGCAAGGATTTTTTAGAAGATGCTCTGTCGATCTTTGGTAATCGTAAGGTTGCTATAGTTAGGGAGATGACGAAGATATATGAGGAGGTAATAGATGGGACAATCCGTGATGTAATTGGAAGGTCTGCTGGGCAAACTGACTCAGTGCTTCGTGAGGACACACTCAGTAAAGCAGACAAGCATCAGCTCATACCTTCGCATTCTCAGTCACAGCGAGAACAACTAAGGGGTGAAATCGTTATTCTGATTAGTAGAGAAGACAATAAGATGGAGACAGGGTTATGCCATGGACATGACAAAGTTGCAAATAACCCCAAGAATGATGTGGAGAGTGATGACTATAATATCAAACTTATCATCAAGAAATTGGCATGCCAAAATCTAAGCAATAAAGACGTGGTGGAATACCTTGTTACGCAGCTTGGAATCAACAAAAAACTTGCTTACAAAGCTGTGCTGAGGGAGAAGGACTAATGACTATATAGAAGTTATATAAAAATAATGGGTACCTGTTTCCCATCACCATGATAAAGCAACAGATAGTTGGAGTATTTAAGGATATTATATATCGGAAAATAGCGGAATGGATTGGGAAAAAGGCATGAACAGGTATACTAAAACCCATCGATGAGGGGAAACAAGGCTGCAGAATTCATGAATCGTGGTATGTGAAAAATAATTCAGCGCATACATCTTTAAGCTTTTGTATAAAAGCATCTTATATGTCACAATCTCATCAGCATTAAAAATAAAAAGTTCACACAAGTTTAATGGCGAAGTGGTATAAACAAATTGTATCCGTTATAACATATAACATAATAGTATTATTGGTATATATAATCGCCATGCCGCAGCAAGCACTCGGTCTACCAGCGCCAATGTCCCGCCCAGATCTCATCAACAACAGTGATATTTTTGCCAAAGTTCATATTCTAGAGATAGACAGGACAACAAATACGGCGATAGCTCAGTACGATAGAGTTGGAACAACCGCTATAAATAGCATCATTCACGATTCCATCTCTCCTAAATACACTGGGCCTGATGGAGCTCCTCTTAAAGTAATAACAATATGCTGGCCCGACTTGCCAAAAAACCTAATTGGACCGTGGAGCATAAGATTCACAGAAAATGAAGATGCCAATGTATATCTCAAATGGATAGGAAAAAAAGATTCTCAACAAAACTCAATATGGCATTTATATCACGATCTTGAAAACTGCTATGCAGCCACCTGGTGGAATGCAAAAATACCAGATGATAAGGTATCACCAACAATTGAGGCCAACCATGATCAAGCTACCATATCAAGTAAAGAGGCGGTACCACACTCTACTTTAGAACTATGTACTGCTACCGCTGGAAATGAGCTAGTAACTGAAAATGTATCAAGCTGTAACCAATACTTGGGGCACTAGTTCTGGGGTATTGAAATATTTTATAATGGTAATATCTAACTAATGCTGATAATATCTCAAGCTACAGAATTACAAGATTTTTGTCGTGCCATTGAGAATAGTGATTATATAGCGATCGATACGGAGTTCTTTCGAGGCAGAAGGACTTATTATCCCAAATGTTCTTTAATCCAACTAAATGCAGGCAATAATAACCTTGCTGTAGTTGATGCGCTAAAATGCGAAGACTTATCACCTCTTCGAGATATCCTAACCCGAAAAAGCACGGTTAAGATCTTCCACTCATGTCGTCAGGATGTAGAAGTTTTATATGGGTTATTGAAGGTAGATCTGATGTCCTTGTTTGACACTCAGATCAGCTCCATGTTCTTAGGATTTACTCATACCCCTGGATATGATGTTCTAATAGCAAAATATCTCTCAAAAACCATTAATAAGAGCCTACAATTTTCGAATTGGCTGGCCAGACCCCTTAGTCAAGAGCAACTGAACTATGCTGCTAGTGATGTCGAATATCTATATCAGGTATATGAAATTATCAGAAATGAGTTAGAAGAAGCAGGTTATTATCAGTGGGTGAGAGAAGAATGCGATGATATAGTGCGGAGGGCTAAACCATCAGTTAAGAAAATCACTAGTAAGCTGTTGGCAAGGGGCCTGGGAGAGAAGGAAGCGGTGATATTTAAAGATTTAGTGCAAAAGAGAGAAGAACTAGCGGAAAGCTTAGATATAAATCGATCTCTTGTAATAAGCGATGATCGTCTTATCGAGCTGTCTAAGGAAATTAGCACTAACAAGAGTAGCAATAAAGACGCTGTGATGATATTAACACCAGCTTTCACGAGCTTTATTAATTTGATCGCTAAGTCAGGAGCGAAAGGTTTATCTCATCGAGGTTCCTTAGCCAGAGGTTTCATCGATGCAGTCCATGGCGACTACGAGTATTATGTCAATCTACAACCCGCAGATATTATGAAAACGTATAGAAAATCCATTGCCAGCATGATGGAAGCAAGAAACTCAAGTTTATATGAAAATTTGAAAGAAACTCTGCAAAGTATAAGCAAAAATACGGGGATCGCTCTGGATATTCTTGCATGCCGTGATGATATCGCTAGCTTCATTGCAAAAAAAGCAAACTGTAGGCTAAGGCATGGATGGAGAAGTGAGCTCTTGAGGTCGAAGGGGATCGATACTTTAAATCTATAACCCATGATCACCATCTCCTCTATTTATTCACAAATGCAACTATTTTTGGATAACTAGCTCATCACTCCTCATCTTCCTCCCCCTCTGTATCTGCAGCTTTAACCACAAGAACCCTTTCTATTCTAAATCTATCCATCTTGAGCACCTTGAATACCCAACCAGAAGCATTAAATGAATCGCCAACTTTAGGCAGATTACCAAGCTGTTTCAGAATAAAGCTAGCAAGGGTTCTATATTCCTCTATTTCATCATCAGGAAGACAAGTTACATGGATGGTATCCATGACTTCTTCAATCAGGGTACTACCGTCCATAGCGTATGACCCATCTTTTCTCATCATTATGCCAGGTTTCTTGCCATCTATTAGGCCAACTAAATCCCCTAAGAATGTTTTCATTATATCGCTGATTGTGACTAAGCCCTCTATCTCACCATATTCATCAAGGACCAAGGCAATTTTGGCATGCTTCTGACTAAACAAATCGATCAATTTAGTCACCCTTGACATCTCCGGTATATAACAAACCTTACCAGAAATTGCCGCCTCTTTTATCGCTTCATTCGCTATAGGTTTATTGAATAATGTTTTTATTGCAGCAACTCCTATGACATTACTCTGATCCCCATTTACAACAGGAAAATGGTTAAATGGATGCATCCTACACTTATTAGTGTTGATCTCAACTGGGTCCTGTATATTCAAATATACAATTTTATTACGAGGAGTCATGATTGCCCCAACCTGCATATTCGTGATATTGATCAGTCGCTTGATCATATCTCTCTCAGTTTTTTCAAAAATGCCAGAGTGTTCAGTTTGATTAATAGTGAATTTGATTTCTTCTATTGATATATGATTACTCACTTCTTTGATCCTAAGAAGCTTGAGACAATATTTGGTTGAGAGAGTTAGGATCGCTATAAACGGATAAAGAATTCTTATACAGGCATACATAAAATAGGCCATACAAACAGCTATCTTCTCCGGATACATCATGGCAATACGCTTGGGAACTATCTCACTCAAAACAGTAAAATAAGTGATTATTAGAAGAGAAATAGCGGAACCTACAAAGTAGCGATATTCATATAATAACGGCACAGCCTCTAATTGCTTTGCTATGTAGATCCCTAGGGATGATGCTCCATACAAGCCAAGCAGGGCGCTCATTAAGGTTATGCCAACTTGAACAGTTGAGAGGAAAACTTCCGGCTCATGCATAAGCTGTAAAGCCTTCTTGGCACCTTTCGCGCCCTTTGCACCATTGCTGGCCATTTTATGTAGCTTGGCTTTAGCAGAAGTAAGAATTGATATCTCAGAAATAACGAACAGAGAGTTTATTGCGATAATAAATATTATAGCGATGAATTCGAGCATTTGATAAATATCTAGCTAGTTTAAACTAAGCCCCCAATCTGAATCTTTTGGAGATACGAATCTTCTGAAAAAGAAGTGCCACGCAGCTTTCTAAACCAATTACTCACTGACGAACCGCCACGTTCAGAGGCTCTAGATTCTTATCCAAAGCTATCCTATCATCGAACACAAAGCAATGACCCTGCCAGAGACTATCCTGCCCCATTTTATCCTCAATATATTTTAAGATACCGCCATTTAAATGATAAATATTGCTATAACCAAGCTTTCTCATATATGCAGTAGACTTTTCACATCTTACTCCTCCTGTACAGAACATTGCAATCTTCTTGCTCTTGTCTCTGAGATCAGGATTGCTGGAAGTCCACTGAACAAGCTCAGAAAAGCTGTTGGTCCCAGGGTTAATAGCATTTTTAAATGTTCCAAACACAACTTCGTAATGGTTGCGCGTATCCACAACCATTACATCATCTCTCAGTATCAGATCATCCCATTCGTCTGAATTAAGATGCTTACCCACATCCTTGACTGGATCAAATTCACAATCAGAATGGAAAGTAACAATTTGCTCCTTCAATAGAACCTTCATTCTTTTGAATGGCTGAAATGAAGCATAGCTATGCTTATATATAATATCAGATAAACTTGGCAGTTTATCAACTTCTCTTTGAAAATATTCAATGGATTCTTGTGTGCCAGTAATCGTTGAATTAA
>CAIOSF010000109.1 GCA_903860855.1 uncultured Alphaproteobacteria bacterium
ATGATTATATCATCAAGAGTTGATAATAGATGAAGAGTGATAGATGAAAAGATTTAATACATTTGCGTTCAATGCTTTTGAGTTCAACAATTATAAAATCCGTATAGAACAAAGCGTTGATTCCCATTATTATTATAACCCAGACCATCACGAGAAAGACTTTGAGCAACCGCACCGACAGGGTGATCTTTATGACAAGCTCAATGATGGTACTGATTTGAATCTGCAAGAGCATGAATCACCTGATATTATAGATCCCTTGCTAATTGAGGATGATAATTTTCATCATATAAATGACGGTGCTTGGTCGGGACATGATCTGCTGTTTGATCATCAACAAAAGGATGAGCAGAGACAAGGTGGCCAACAACAAGATGAGCAATTTCAGCTAAGGCCCCAAAGCAAGTCCAAAGCGAAGATCAACCAGCGCTATGATCAAGAATTCCATGAGGACTTCTTCAACGCTCAGTATCGAGACTATGAACGTCCTGACTCTGATGATGATACTGCCGGTACAGACGTTAAGCTAACCTTCCATAATATCGATCTGAACCAAGTGCCAAACAAAAGTATTCTACGACATATTGGGATGCAAGAATATGATAATAACGCAGAGGGTGACAGTCCCTATATCAGTGAATATCACCAATTTAGCGGCGACCATGCAAACAGGCTTGTCTATTATGATACTACTTCTGACTTAAATTACGATGGTGGTCACAATGCCATGGATTATAAGACGGAAGGTTATAGAGGCAGGAAAGAGAGGTCAATCTAGGTAGTAATGTAAATCTCTGTGCTGATTCGTGTAGAGGTCAGTACGATAGTGATGGATTTGAAAGGATGCTAGAAAATGCTCGCACGCAACTACACTCAGAGCTTGTTAATACAGATGGTAAGTTTGGTATATTGGCGATGCTTGATAAGCATAAAAATGATCTCCAAACCATTAAGGATCAGGTGCATATTGTTGCCAGTCTCGCTAAAGAGTTACTTGGAGAGTTCAGAAGCATGAATGAACATGCTAGTAGTAATATAAATGAATTAACTGGCTTGACAAATGGTTTGGATAATGAATACCGCTCAAGTATAGTCAGCACTAATGATCATAGCCTATGATACCAATTCCCGATTTGAACTACTGCCGCGTCGCTCCCCTCTCGGCCATGCTGCGCGATGAAGCGCTCCGCAGATATGGGGTGTGTCCGTTCATCCCTTTGGATTCACAGTTGCATTATTTAATTTGACTTCGCCTTCGGCTTGTCTATTACATTTGGAAACTGGTATGAGATCCTGAGATGCAATGGGTGAAGCTAAACGAGTTCAAGATGACGGTGCTGCGATTTTGCTGGCTTAATTGATGACGGGGCCTAATTCGAAAATTGGTATAAAAGTTAATTGGCTGTACTTTTTATTATGTTGTGATATTTGTCAGATCAACACTTTGAAGTCGCAAAGAATGAGCCGCAAGTACAATAGGCCTAATACGGTGGCTGCGCCACATTCGAGAACTGGGATTGCATGGGCTATAATGCTATGCTGCGCTATTCTAACATTAACTGGATGTAAGGCCATACCAATATATCATCCTAATACCGACAAAGAAGCGGATGCAAGATACGAGGCTGGAAGATGCGCGATTGCCGGAATAACAGATATTAGGGTCCAAAATAAAAATAGTGAACCGAATTTCGATTCCAAGCTCGATCCATTTAATTTTTCCCTAAAAGAAAATATTGAGCAAAGAATAGCTGATGTTAGATCTGTTCTACAAGATACCAAGAAGTATGGAGATGCTGCATCATCCAGTATATCCCACAATTGCCTAGGTCAAAAAAACGCTTTATTAATACGATATTCTATCGGAGATGAGCAATTTTTTTTACAAAGACAAGTATTTGCGGCTAGACAAAGAGTCAAACTTCATTGCGAATATGAATTGTTAAGGTCAGATGATTTGACCGTGATTCGAGAGGGAAATGTGGATCGCATTCTTAGTTATCTTGTGCCAATATCAGCTTATGCTTCCGTCCTAAGTAAAGAAGACGTACTATATGAAAGTATTGGAGATCTCGTTGATGAAATGATCAATAAGATGTCCAATACAATCGATTAATTACAATTCATCGCAACGCAATAGCAGTTAGAAGCGAGCACTGGTATAATTTCGCTCAATCTCCTTTATTACACTGCAGGGTCTAGAGATATGCAAGATATGCAAACAGTCAGCCTTACACCCACCTTCAAATCGCAACATGTGCAAAATTCATTATGTAATGCCAATCTTGTCAATGCTATTTTGCGTCAAAATTTTATGAGTTTTGCTCATAAAGTCTTCATTACTCTTCATCCACGGCAAGAGTTTTTGGGAAATTGGCATCTAGATCTAATATCTGAGTATCTAGAAGCCGTAGAAAAAAACCAGATATCGAGATTGCTTATTAATATTCCACCTAGACATCTAAAATCTATATGCATAAACGTGGCCTGGTCGGCTTGGTTGATAGGTCATAAACCAAACACCCAAATTATCAGTGCTAGCTATAGCAATGCCCTGAGCTATAGGCATTTCTCTAGCCTTAGGACCGTCATTCAGTCTGATTGGTATCAGAAGTGCTGTGGTTATAAAAAACTCATAAAAA
>CAIOSF010000110.1 GCA_903860855.1 uncultured Alphaproteobacteria bacterium
ATTGCAGCCAATGTAGATCACATAGGCTGAGTCCATGCAAGATACTGATAATAACTCAGATTAGAAGAGCGAAAATAAAATAGTCTTATTTGAGGAATTGTTTAGTAACAAGGCTAAAGGGTTCACTAGGAGCTTATTAAACATGCCATGTGAATCCAAGGAGGGGTGTGGTGGTCTTAGGAGTGATTTAGCGATTAGCAACCATGGTTTCGTTGATATTCGTATAGATGTAGTAAAATTGCTAATAAGAGATCTTGTATAAGTGGTGCTGCAAGACTACAGGATAGACTTCATATTGAAACAGAATTTTGCAATGTTCACGGCAATTGCGCCGATCTATCACAGACAAGCAGCAAAAAGTGCTTGAATTTCTATCGTGAGACTGTAGATAAGATCAAAGATAGATGTGTTGACGGTATTATGCAATATCAGGCTGCTAAGATACTAGCAAAGGCTTATGTAGGCAGCGGTAATATTTACTATAAAGAAAAAAATCCTAAAGAAGCAAGTAGATGTTATAAGGATGCTCTGGTCATCCACAAGATTTGGAAGAAATCAAAGGAAGAGAACGATAGCATCAATCTTTGTCTAGATAAAAACGGAAATAGCTTCTCTCCTTCATTTGCTAAAGATTCTTATGAATGTGAGTTAATGCAAAGAATAGCCATCTGTTACTTCCAGAGATTTCAGTATAGTCGTTGCATGCAGTATTATAAAGCTGCGCTCAAGCGGATGCCGGAGGAATATAAGTTTATCTAATAATAGCAAAGGATCAGACGATGGGGGATGGTGCTGCCCCATTTTGATACCAAGTTCCCGCTTTTAGCTACTGCCGCTCCTCCCTCATTGCATTATTTATTTAATTTGACTTAGCCTTGTCTATTGTATTTAAACTCCATCCATTTCGTGTGGGAGACTGGTGCGAGATGCTAGTTTCATTTTAGCTATTACTACGTCGTGTGGTCGTCTCATCTACTTGCTATCACATCCCTATTACTCGGCCACCACACGCAAGCTCGCTGATGCGTAAAATCAATCCACCACTCTTGACGCATTTCGGTGGCAAATTGAATACCGTTTTTTGCTTGCTCACCACAACTTGTCATACTGAATCGTACACCAGACAAGAAAAGACTTAGTCTAAACTGAGAGTAATCCCATGCGTTTTAGAAAAACGGCTACTTTATCGGTAGGTTGGGCTCCAACAGATAACCAATAAGTCGCCTTATCCTTGTCTATTGCGACACGATTAGATGCATCTGTCGCTAACAGAGGATTATATGTCCCAATTTTCTCCAGGAACTTCCCATCTCTCGGTGACGTACAATTCGCAACCACTACATGGTAAAAAGGTTTTTTCTTTGCGCCAGCTCTAGCCAATCTGATTTTTACTGCCATTCTTTGATCTAATACTATTCATTAATATAGTTTAACCAGGGCATTATAACCGTAATCTTGGGTTTTTGTAAATAAGGTTGTTTACCATTTCCAAAAATTGATACCTGGTAATAAACCCTCACATGTTATTTGAGGGATTTCCACAGTTTATTGGGGCTGCATCAATGGATAGATATTGCTATTGCCAACAGCATTGATCATTTCTGAGAATACTGTCTGCATTTGTGTTAGTGTTGTGTTTTGAGCCGCATTCAGGCTCAGTGAAGTTACAAGAGTACTACAATTATTTGAATTTTGTTGGATGGTAACTCCAACTTACTTTATTCTACAATCATCTGGGCTATCCTCATACCCCTAGTGATACTGAACTTTTAAATATGGGAGATGGTTAGGGCATATTGACTTATGCTCTTACTAGCAATCTATAGCCCTACCAATAGTCAAAAAATCTCGGCAAGCTGAAATCCAGCATTGATCGCATCATCGAGCGAGGTGCCACCTCCACCACCTGCTGCTAACGCAGCTACAGAACTTTGTATTTGTTGTAACGTTCCCTCTACATTAACAAGTTCTTTGTTAACCATTACCAACTGCTGATCGATATTTAATAGTGTCGCCTCAATATTGTTCAAATTGCTATTCACTTGTTGTACTTGAGTATATATCCCGCTAAGAAATGAGAGGGATGCTTGAGTGGATAACTGAGCAGCCATACCATTGGATTGGGCTGTGATATCCATTTGTAGGGCTTGGGAAAGGCCTATACTATAAGTTTCTTCCGTGTATGCTGGAGCAAAGCCGTTTAGGAGCTGCTGATATAGGCTTGGTATTTGCGAGCCAGAAGGTGATGATATAGAGACGTTGGGATATGATGCAATGAAGTCAGCATAATCAAAGCACGCTTTTGTAACACTTGCTGGTTGAGATGGAGCAACACAGCTTGGTAACTGAGCTAGTTGCGCCTCTAAGCTGACCAGCTGATTTGACCAAGCGATACATTCTGTTAGATAATAAGCCTCATAGTTATATCTTAGCACCATTATTTTACATGTCGGTAGAGTGTCCCAACTTTGGTTATAAGCTGGCCCTCCCGCTTGCTGATACTGTTGCCCGCAGGGAGTACAATCAAATATCCCATTCATCGAATTTTGTATTGACGTTATCTGTCCTTGTATATTTTGCAGGCAGTTATTATATATAGCTAGCTCTACAGTATAATATGACGGGATACCAGGTGTATTGATATATTCGTTACATTGCGAGTACAAATTATATAACTGATTTAGCTGAGTATAATAAGGTGCGCCCGAGCCACCAGCGTTCAGAGAGTTTTGGAAGTCTGATGGCGTATGAAAACTTAGGCTGAAACCATAGCTTGCAGCCAAACTTGTCCAACCAGTTGAGCAGACAGTGAAAACGTGACCACGATCATTCTCGTTAGTAATCGTCCCGGCACAGTAGAAAGGTTGACTATTACTCATATAAACAGCAATGCTAGCCAAGCTAGGGAGAAAGCCACATATTCCACCCAGAATTGATTGCCCAACTGTGCCGGTAAAACCAATATCCATACCGTAGTGAGCGCCACCAGATGCATCACTTGGATCATTGTTGAGAAGGTCATATAGACCACTTAGCTGTAACAAAGGATAGATATTGTTATTACCAACAGCATTGATCATCTCTGAGAATACTGTTTGCATTTGAGTCAAAGTTGCTGCTTGGGTTGTATTCAAACTCAATTGCGTTATGAGATTATTGAATGAATTAGAGTTTTGTTGAGCGGTAATTCCACTTATCGCCGTTTCAAATGCCATATACATGACAGGAGCTAAGCTTTCAATATTAACCGTTGGTGCAAATTGGTCTGGGATTATGGTGAAGTTACCAACCAAACCAGCAGTGGCAGCAGGGCCAGCACTAGCTAGACTTATGGTATTTGCAGATCTCCAAAGCATTGAAAAACATTTGCAGCTGCAAGGCCGTACAGCACAGTCCCCAAGTATTGATCATTTTGTACCCCAGGCCCAAATGGCACAGCGTTTAGACCTGGATAATAACCATTGTAATTAATTGCAGGAAGCGAAGGGATCGATTGAAAATTTACTGAATCAACATTATATAGGCCTGGCATGGCTAGGTAATCCCCACTCTGCTCCCCATCTCCATCAATATAGTAGACAGCATTAAACAAAGTATTCGCTATACCAGCCCAGTTTGCAGCCTCCGAACCAGAGAGAGGAGCGTATTTAGGATCGGCAACTAGAGCCTGCATCATCGATTGCAAGGAAATCTGACCGAAGTTCCATGATCCCAAGTCATCTGAAAGACGATTTTGTAATATCGCCTGTAAGGCAGGGTTCTGGGTTTCCCACAAATATACAGGAGAATAGGCATATTGCATATTGTATCCCAGGTTCATCAAGAGCATATTGGCAGCGCATTGGATGACGGCGTCTGCCTGATACTGAGTTGCCCCAGGTGGGTCATCATATGCGATGAGTTGGGCATTAGTGTATACTTGGGTTGCATTATTTATGACATTACACATAAATGCTTGCATGCTATTTTGGGGATTTCCGCAGTTCATGAGGGGGTGATCAACCATGTTTAATCTATCTATTAACAATTTATAAATACTACTTTAAGATGAGCTAACTGACAAATGAACCAGAGTTCATTCCCATAAAACTAGAATTATATCCTGCTATAATTGATGATAGGCCTAGATCCCTGTTGAGCCAAAGCCGCCATCTCCCCTAACGGTATCAGTAAGTTCATCGACCAAATTCCAACTTATTTTATTATAAGGAGCTACAATCATCTGAGCTATCCTCATACCGCGAATGATACTGAACTTTTCTGTCCCAAGGTTGATTAATGAGATGAATATCTCACCGCGATAATCAGCATCGACCGTACCTGGAGCATTAGTTACGGTGACTCCATGTTTTAGTGCAAGACCTGATCTAGGACGGATCTGAGCTTCATATCCATCTGGCAAGGCGATCGCGATACCAGTTGGTACCAAAACACGTTCTGATGGATGGATTTCAATATCTATGCATGAGCAAAGGTCCATGCCAGCACTATGGATCGTTGCATAGCTTGGTAGAGGAAGATCTCCTATATGAGGTAAGCGTTTGATCGCCACTTGCACTAGGTAGGGTCTTTGTTGTTGCTCAATCGACATAATAGTAACCATAACTATATATCAGATCCTTTTTTCAAAAATTCAGGAACTGATATTATTGATATATATGAGCTCATCCTTATGTCATATACTCGCGCATTTGACAATTAATATAATGCTAGTTATTTTGGAATCAATCATACATAGCATACCCATTTATATGCACGGTATAGTTATATTCCCCATGCTATCATAGTGCTTCTCATTGGTAGCATTCTGTTTATTCCTCTTATCGCCAAAATATTCGCTGATAAAGGTAATAGAGGTTGGCGTCATGTTATTGCAAATATATCTAGTATTTTCACCAATATTTCTGGAATAGCCCTCACTGTAGGTATAATAGACAAAATTTACTCTCTTGGCTCGTTATTCGCCCTAATCACCTGCTTATCTCCATTTTCATGGTTAATACTAGCACGATTTAAAAAAAATGGAGCAATAGACATAATAGCAAGAAGCATAGATCACAAGAATAAGTTGATCAGATCTAAATCGGCTTCATCTAGTGCTGTTATAAAGCATAATGGCTCAGGCAATCATGTTCACCGTAGAGAGATGTATTTCATAACGAAAATTAGCAGTGGTATTTTGAGCATATGTATTATTGCTGCTCAATTCATAGTTATGAGCGACGTGATAAAGTATCAATTTAGTTATGAAAAATATCTGGCTATCATGATAGCAATAATATTGGTATCATCCTATCTCTTGCTTGGTTCATTTTCTGCAAACATGAAGTATAGGATCAGCTGCTTTACATTCATGTTTTTTGTACTTATCACCATATCTATATGCTCTATAGCTTTTGCTAATACTGATTTGAAAAATTTATATTCAGCAATTAATCAAAGGTCACCAGCATACATACCAATTGTGTTCTGGATAGGGTTGGCATTTATTAATCTGATGCCATCATTTTCACCAACAATGGTTCAAAAAATTAAAGAAGTTCGTTTTTCTGCGAGCAACAGGATATTTCAGGATGTCTCCATACTTCACATAATATTTACTTTTATTGTAGTTATGGTTGGAATGCTGAGCAAATCTAGTGATGAAACCGTCTGCGATAATTTTGCATTTTTACATTTTATTTCTCATTTTAGCGATAAAACAATATGCAGCATTATATCGTGTTGCATAATGCTGCTATGCATGGAGGTGATATCATCTATGCTTCAAGGTATGAGGAAGGCATTTATCAATGAAAACGGTGGGTTAAAGAAG
>CAIOSF010000111.1 GCA_903860855.1 uncultured Alphaproteobacteria bacterium
AGCATTAAGCACAAAGCTGAGAATATCCAGAACCTCATCACCACAGTATTCTCACTCCAACCAAGTTTTTCAAAATGATGATGAATGGGAGCCATACGAAATATACGCTTTTTTCTGAGCTTAAATGAGCCAACCTGTAATATCACTGATATTGCTTCTACTACAAATAAGCCACCAACAATTACCAGGAATAGCTCGAGCTTTAACATTATGCTAAGGACTCCAAGGACCGCCCCAAGAGGCAGGCTACCAACATCTCCCATAAAAATCTTAGCGGGGGAGGAGTTGAACCAAAGGAAACCAAGTCCAGCTCCAATAAGGGATGAGCAATAAACCGACAGCTCTGCAATCTGTGCATTATACCTAACGCTCTGTGCTCCCAGCGATCCACAAGCAGTCAAAGCGAAAAATACGAGGCACATCATTATAGGCCCTATTGATAGGCTGTCTAATCCATCCGTTAGATTTACAGCATTAGACGAGCCAACTATAACGAAGGATGAGAAAACGAAATAGAACCACAGGGCACTGAGCGCTACAAAACAGTTTGGACTACAGGTGAATGGCACTACATACAGTGTCGCATATAATATATTATAATAGATTGAATTGTCAGACATGTTAGCCCAGAGAATACCATAAGCTAGAGCTCCACC
Organism: uncultured Alphaproteobacteria bacterium; assembly: GCA_903860855.1. GTDB lineage: Bacteria > Pseudomonadota > Alphaproteobacteria > Rickettsiales > Midichloriaceae > CAIOSF01. The sequence continues at coordinate 657 of CAIOSF010000111.1, forward strand.
CGCAGCGAACTGATACAATAGCTTCATCTTACCGCTCACTCCCTTGGAATTGCGATATCTAAGCTTGCGATAATCATCTAAAAATCCGATTGCTCCAAAAGCTAGCATGGTTGCATTTAATAGCCAGATATATGGACTGCTCAAATTGCACCATAAAATCTGGCTTAAGGAGCTGGCAATAATTATGATTAATCCACCCATAGTTGGAGTACCCTTCTTGAGATGATGAGTCTCTGGGCCATCGCTTCTGATCGGCTGGCCGTCTCCCTGCAATTTTTTCAGAAAGGCTATAATCCTTGGTCCTAACAAAAGAGCGATTGTAAATGAGGTGAAAGTTGCTAGAATACTGGATGCTATAAGGGAATAAACCATGGGGAATTTAGCATTTACGATCTGGAACAGAGTATGAGTTCGGTAGAAAAAAGCAAACCAAAAAACAACTACCTCATCGCCTTGGGTTCCAATATTGGCAATAGAGAAAAAAACCTAAAAAATGCCCTTGATCTTCTCAGAGATATTCTGCGCGACATGATATCCTCATCAGTATATGAGTCTCAGGCACTGCTTAAGCCGAATTCCCCTGATTCATGGAATATTCCTTACTTAAATATGGTTGTTACTGGATATAGTTCATTATCGCCTAACGATATGCTTAGCAAACTGAAGGAGATTGAGAAATCCCTAGGTCGAATTGATTGTAAAACTAGTTGGGCTCCACGCATCATAGATCTAGATATATTGCTGGTAGATGATTTCATCTTATTAGAGCCAAGTTGCCAAATTCCCCATCCAGAATTTCTTAACCGCGATTTTTGTCTTGTTCCTGCCGCAGAAATAGCTGGATCGTGGCTACATCCTATCACTAAACAGGCGGTCATTGAGCATGTAAAGAGTTTGACAGATATTTTATGTGAAAAGGTTTCGAATATTTGTTATAGTACGGTTTTAATCTGTGATAAGATCAAAACGATGACAAAGATCTTAGGTATCCTGAACTTTACCCCTAATTCATTCTCAGATGGCGGTAATTTCTTTGCTGTAGATAAGGCTCTAAAGCATATACGCAAGATGTTTATAGATGGGGCTGATTTAATCGATATAGGGGCAGTGGCTACATCATACGGGGCCAGAACCATAGGTCATGAAGAGGAGTGGCAGAGATTACAGCCTCTATTAAGCCAATGCGCCAGTGCTAAGGTGAGTGTCGATACTTATTCACATGAAACAGCTAAAAAAGCTATAGAATCGGGTGTTGGTTTTATCAACGATATAGCTGGTGGTAAAGATGAAAAAATGTTGGAGGTGATGGGAGCGGCCCCTCATATGGATTACATATGTGTATATAGTCTGGTTCTGCCAGCTGATCGTGAAACCATAGCCAAGGATATGGAGGAGATCATGGAATGGGGGAGAAAGAAAATAGAGCAAGCCGAGTCTTTTGGTATTGGCAAAGACAGATTTATCTTCGACCCAGGCATAGGGTTTTCAACTGATGCCAAGCTATCATTTGAGGTAATACGACGAGTTTCTGAATTTAAGCAACTTGGTGTGCCGATATGCGTTGGCCACTCCCGCAAGTTCTTCTTCAACACGATATGCCATGTTTCTCCCGAAGAAAAGGATATAGAGACCATCGCTGCTTCAATCTACATGCTTACCCAGGATGTAGATTATTTGAGGGTGCACAATGTCGAGTGGCATGCCAGGGCTTTCCGGGCTTTCAAGATGTTTTGGAAAGAATAAGATTGAAAGGATGTGGTTAGGATGATTGCGGTTCACAACCCCTAACATCTGTGCTACCCATTAACCAATCTGTGCTGATTACTATACCTTGATATTTCAAT
>CAIOSF010000112.1 GCA_903860855.1 uncultured Alphaproteobacteria bacterium
AAAAGTCATATTATGACGATGTACTAGCATTTATTTATGCATACAATTCTTTGCCCTCTGAAAATATATACTTTTTACAATTTTGTCTCCATTTTGATGTTATTCCTATGCCCATTTGATCTTCGCCTCTATGACTTTACTTCTTTCCCCTTATAAAGCAGAGTCAACGATACGGCCACACAGATACCTATGGTAACAGTAATTGGTAACATGGAGTCTACATAGTCACTGGCACTATAGTAGTTAGTATGATCCACAAATTTACCCGCCCACTTATAATCCAAGAGAGCCCCAACCACTTGGGCCAAGGCAGCTGCTCCTAGCATATTGAGAGTATTAACAACTCCTATTATTTCACCTGAGTTAGTTACTTTAGAGTATTGTAAAGCTGCGGTGAAACACAACATCTCAGCCCCTCCAAATACACCAATCGCTATCATTATCATCTTCAAAGTCTGAAGATCAAACGCTGGCCCATACACTAGGAGTGATAGTGTTCCCAATATACCAACACTACAAACAATTATAAGCTCATTTATTATTTTAAACTTCTCGCCATACCATGGTATCACGATACTGCCTATTCCTAGGCCAAAATATAATAGAAGAGAAGCTGATGTTGCCTCGCTCTCTGCCAGGGAGAATTTTCGACTCAAAAATGATCCTCCCCATAAATCACCAAAAACTGCCAGAGGTGAATATAGACCTATTGCTATCACCGCATAAGTCATGATATATCTGTGCTTCATTATGGACATCAATGTTTCGTACATACTGCCTTCATGTTGCTTATGTACATCCTGAAGTTTAGTCTTGGTCCTTGGTATAAGGGCTATAGATAAAATTAGCATAATGACGCCAAGAACAACTGAGAAAAGTGATGCATCCCTCCACCCCCATTCTTGGCCCAATCCTTCAACAAATTTCTTGGATGACATGGCACCGGCTGTCCCCATGGTTAAAGTAATGCCCATCAATATACCGCGTTTCCCAAGAGGAAATTCATCAGCGATTAATTTAAGAGCACACATCAAAGCAGCAGCAGAACTAGCTCCAATTAAGATGCGTGAAAATTGCGTGATGGCAAATATCTCCGTGCGGGCAAATAAGAGACCACCCAATATACAACCAATTATCGATATTATCACCATCCTCCTAACACCAATTTTATCGGTCAGGATGCCAAGTGGTATTTGCATCAGAGAATATGCCAACAAATAGAGGGAACCAAGAGAAGCAAACTGATCAGCAGTTATGCCAAATTCAATCCTCATATCATGCCCTAATACATTGGGAGCTACTCTTAGTATATATTGATAATAGTAGAAAAGGGAGGCGGCGAACCACGCCAGATACATCTCGGCAGCACCAAATCGCATTGCTTTCATTGTATTTAATTAAACCTAAGTTAATGAATAAATATCACTAAGAAGAGATTATATATCTGCATAAGTATTGAATGCAAGTACTAAGTAACAATCTTTAGTTATAGGGAGTTCACTTCATTTTTTCGTTCTATCCGCCACTGGTAATATAGTGAATACTTATAGACATATTCAAAAATCACCAAGTTAGTTATACTAACCTTACATGTATATAAAATTCCAATTCATATAGGGGCATCAGGTATCGCTCTTAACTATCATCACGTCGTTTGCTGCTAAGTGAAACCTCAGGTGTATTTTGCCATCCACCTCCTTGTACTATTGCCTTTGACTCATCTACGTCCATTTTGGAAGTCGTATAATTACCAGGTGCAAATATCTGTGATAGCATATTATTATCATTGATATTTAGAGCTTCTGGGTGGAAAGTTGTGCCGTAAATATGGCCTTGTTTTATAAGGATAGGCTCTTGTTTATAGCAATCTAGCACAGTTATATTTTTCCCAACTCTTAGAACTCCAGGAGCTCTAATAAACAAGACTTCTTGCCCGCTGTCTGATATTTGCTTGCCACTTGCGCTTTGTGCCCCATATATATTTCTTTCTATCTCTACATCCAGTAAATTCAGACCTCTCACTGTAGCAGATTGATAATAGGAAAGTAAAATACATCCAGCACAAGTACCAAGGATAGATTTACCAGAATTTGCAAATTCAATAATGACTTTTTCTAGATCATGACATTTTAGATATGCTGATTGGACTGAGCTTTCGCCCCCTGGGAGAAT
>CAIOSF010000113.1 GCA_903860855.1 uncultured Alphaproteobacteria bacterium
GACCAATGTTTTGACCAAAGCTATAATTATAGTTGAAATAATAACGTATAATATAAAATCGCATAAATAAAATGAAACAAGAATATAAGAAATGGGTTTTAGGTGTGATGACCTTCGATGAGTACATTGAGTACTTGAAAGGACAGGGTTATTCTATAGTATCCATAACCCCCACAGGGTATTACAAAGCCGAAGGTTGCCAGCTCCTTAGTTCAGCTACGGTTTTAGTGGAGCGTAAAGTTGAGGAGGAGATAAAAATATCCCAGACGGTATCCATCTTCATAGATGGTAATAACATCGGCAGAAGTATAGATGAGGTATACGGCGAAAATACAATGCTCAATGTAGATGTCATCATTCCAAAGATACTATCAAGGCGCAGCTTAAACGGTCTGGTGTATCTCAGGGAGGGTAAGTTCATCTCATCGAAATTCACAGAGAGACTCAAAAGAAAATACTTTGGTATAGTAGAGCCATGTCACAAGTCTGCCGACATACCGTTAACGATACATGCGGTCAAGCAATCCGAAAAGGTGGATACCATAGTTATATGCTCTGGGGACAGCGACTACCTGCCGCTGGTCACATACCTGAAAGCGGTCGGCGTGAGGGTCGAGATAGTTTGCGTGAGGCACTCAGCATCTAAGACGCTGCTGGCTGCTGCCGACAGTTATTATTTCATTCAGAAAGACGATGTATTCAACCTGAACGAGATACATCCCCCTCTTCCTCCAGTAGCACCAAACAGTTAACGATGGCAGTATACAAGGAAATAGAGAAGCTGAATGAGACCGTCATGCTGCTGCTGGCTGGAGACCCACGCCTGCGCGACTCCGATAAGAAGCTATCTGCCCGTATCTGGTCAGAGCAGCTCGGCGGCGTAGATAAAATGAAGCGGTTAACAGCTTATGACTTCCTAGTTCTGTATACCGATGATGCCGCTCCGCTGTATTCACAGGAGAGCATCGGCAGAGCGAGGCGGCTTATACAAGAGAAAAATCCTGAGCTGAGGGGTAAGAAGTGGAAAGAAAGAAATGATGAAGAGTCTAAAGTGATAGAAGTGGTTAAGGCAGACTACCCAAGAGGTAAAGTGCAATAAACCGCACAAATCACATTAGTGTGTCTGGTTTATGTAGTGGAAAGAGCTGAAAGTGCAATAAACTACATAATCACATTAGTGTGTAGTTGGCATGGTAGATAGTATATGTTAATTCACATTAGTGTGTATTGTGGATGGTATATGTTAATTCACATTAGTGTGTAGTTGGTGGCTCAGTTGTAGTTGAAATGTTAATTCACATTAGTGTGTATGGTATTATTGGTCTAAAAAAAAGAGTGGAGAGTATCGGTTTATGACAATGAGAGAAAGGCAGTCGGTATTTCTGGTTAATGTAGCGAAGCTCATCCTGTATGCTCATGACGAGTTGAAGGTGGGAGCTTACTGGCGGAGAGTTATACAGGACAGCCGAGCAGCAGGCTCTTTATCTGTCATCTGGGAAGAGCAAGGTTAGTAGAAGCCTTCATCAAGATAAACTAGCAATCGACCTGAATTTATTTATTGAAGGAGAGTATATCACCACAGGCGACCCATATAAACCACTAGCCGAATACTGGATGGAACTACATCCTGACAATAGAGCTGGATATTACTGGGGCTGGGATGCTAATCATTTCGAAATGGTATATAGAGCCGAATTTTAAAAGCAAAAAAATAAAAAGCGATGAAAATCAAGAACAAGGTATTAGTATCAGTAGACAAGAGCGACCTCAAAGACGGTCATTTTTACAACAGCGAGATAACAGAGATAGGCAATAACTGCTTCTGCAATATGGATAGCCTCATAGCTGTCCATGTGCCGAATGTCAAAAAAATCGGGTCGTATTGCTTTCGCTCTAACCCCGCCATGACCACAACAGGCGACTTCGGCGCACTCACAGCTATGGGGGACTGGTGCTTCCGCAATAACCGAGCCATGATAGAGGATAACAGTATAAGGGTACGGGCATTTGATTTTGAGACCAGAGTTCCTGTAGGTGAATACGATACATGCAGTAAGGCTGCAAACAAGCTCTTCATTAAGTCTGCCGAAAGTATCAGTGACTATGTGAACCTGAGAAAGCGAACTGTAAATAAATCTGGGGTAAAATCAAAGAAGACAGGCAAGGTGTATCATTTCGAGAAAATAGAAAAAACAAAATGCTGATTCATATTAAAGTCAACGGATATTATGTGGTCGCTTACGAGCTGGTGTACGGAGGTATAAAGCTACGTACCGATAAGAATAAAAAGAAAGCAAGCCTGCTGAGGGAGTCTGACTATAAGGCGATGACTGAGCATGTAAAAGGAAATTCACAATACAAAATAGAAAAAGAAGATGTCAAAATTAATAATTAATTTCATCGCAGGTGTTATTACAATAATAATAATGGCAATAATAA
>CAIOSF010000114.1 GCA_903860855.1 uncultured Alphaproteobacteria bacterium
CGGGAAAAATTCATAGAATATGGAGGACCGGATGGTGGCAATGGCGGTAAAGGTGGTAATATTATCTTGCGCGTCACGAAAGATCTTAATACCCTGATAGATTTTCGCTATAAGCAACATTTCAAAGCCGAAAGGGGTCGTAATGGAGGTGGATCAAATTGTACCGGCCATGGAGGGGAAGATATGATAGTTCGCGTCCCTGTTGGTACCCAAATTTTGGCGGAAGATAGGGAAACTGTCCTGGCGGATCTCATCGAAGATGGCCAAGAAGTTGTGATCGCAAAGGGGGGAGGAGGAGGCCTTGGTAATGCCGTATTCAAAAGCTCTACCAACCAAGCCCCTGAAAAGGCCACTCCTGGTGTACTAGGAGATGAGTTGTGGGTCTGGTTACAGCTTAAGCTTCTTTCAGATGTTGGTTTGCTAGGTTTGCCAAATGCCGGTAAATCCACATTTTTAGCTGCAGTGAGTTCTGCTAAGCCAAAAATCGCCGACTATCCCTTTACGACCTTAAAGCCACAGCTAGGAGTTGCTTATATAGCTGATGAGGAAATAGTCATCGCTGATATACCTGGCCTTATAGAGGGAGCAAGTCAGGGGCATGGTTTGGGAGATAGGTTTTTGCGACATATTGAAAGATGTAGAGCGCTGCTTCATTTGATTGATATTGCGAGTAGTATGCAAATGCAGCTAGGACTAGAGCAAGAAGAAGGGGTCGTGAGTAGGGGTAGCGAATCATCACAAAGCACAGTGGACGAGGCGCAAGACCATCAGCCTAATGAAACTGCTGGCTCTGCCGCAGAAGCTTGTAAGGATGTGATTGCGCGCTATCATACAGTCCACAATGAATTAGGGTTATATAAAGAGTCTCTGGCGCATAAACAAGAATTGGTAGTTTTGACAAAATATGATCTTATGCCCGCTGATGAGGCTGAGGAGATAAGGAAAATGGTGAGCAATAAGTTGCCCGATAGGAAGGTCTTAATTTGTTCATGCGCTGAACGAAAGGGTGTGGATGAGGTTCTTCTAGGTCTTTTGCATATGCTGAAGCAAGAGCAGGAATAACATAGAGAGTTGCTTGCTTATAAAAGGTTGTATTTTTCAACTAAAAGTTCTTGCAATATCCCAAAAGACACTTTAGGATCTTAAGTGTCTTTAAGCGACACTCATAGACAGCGCACCTTATCCCATAAGCCTTCCCACTAATATCCACAACTTTTAAGGTGCGCATTTCCTTCCTTCTACACCCCAATCTTAAGTATGGCAAAAAGGTCGAATCCTAGCTTATTCTATTATTCTATCCCCTATCTCTTGGTCTTTGTGCATCTAAATGGTTTGGAGAATTCATAATATGCAAAATAACATCAGAGGCTATCTCACTTGGTTTTTTTGCTTGCATCATACTTTTTTCTTTATTAGAATCTTTGTTTGAAATGGACATCACCTTCTCTCTTTCATGCTCTTCCATCTCATTCGTTCGTAAAATAATATTTTTAAAGCCATCAAGTTGTGCCTTTCTAGCTTTTTCATCCGTAAGAAGACCCTCAAGTAAACGCACCATATTATCGGCAGTGCATCCATCTTGTATTAACTCTGGAATAAGCGATCTATTGAGTAGTATATTACACAGAGTGAAATATGGTACCTTGAGCTTTCGTTTCAGAAACCAAGCAGATAAAGGATTTATTTTATAAAAAGTTACCATGGGTAATCCCATAAGGGCTGCTTCTAGCACTGCTGTACCAGCTTTGATCAATCCTAAGATGCTATTAGCCATGATTTTTGTTTTAAGATCTTTATCAGTTATGATAAAAATTTTACTTATGTCTATCTTATCATTGTGAGCGACTGCATAATTTTGCACTAACTTATGCACCATGGTGGAAGTATTGGGATGACATAAAAAGTACCAATGTAAGTTATGCCCATAATGGTTGATTAGGTTACCATTGACATTAGTGGAATCAGCACTAGTAAAGGCAATTCTATCTTGCATATTCGTGATAGTCTGCAATATCGCGGGCATATGGCGCTTAATCTCACCAACTCTACTGCCAGGCATTACCGTTATATTACGGATTGAGCTCCCCTCAGTATTGGTTTCTTCCTTTGGATCTGGCAACATAACATCATTCTCAATCAATGGATGTCCCACAAAGGTGCATGGCATTTTCCTGAAATACTTAGTTTCAAAGGCAAAAAGCACTAGTATGTGATCATAGAACTTCCTGACGGTTTCGGCCCTTTCCGGACTGTAGGCCCAAACAGTAGGAGCTACATAATGTACGATAGGCTTGGTAAATCCTACTTTTCTGAGTTTTCGCACCACACGAAAATTGAATCCTGGTGAATCTATTGTAATGATGATGTCTGGTTGATAGGAGATTATATCTCTGACTACAAGTCTAATCTTTTTAATGATGCGAAATATGGACGGAATAATTTCCGCAAATCCCATTAGAGCTATATCGTCATAGTTGCAAACTAGATCGCAGCCAGCTCTGCCCATAGACTCTCCCCCTATCCCCCTAAACTCAAAGCCTTCCTCCGTCCTCATTGGGCTATTCTTTACACTATTGATCAAGTTCGCGCCAATGACATCGCCAGATGGCTCGCCGGCTATTAGGTAAATTTTCTTGGAAATACTCAAAAAACCACTGTGGTAAAGACTTTTAAGATGCGACGATTGTAGTCGTGATGATTACCTTATGCAATGATGGGAGTGGAGGATAAGAACGATGGTTTGTCATAGTGTACCTGCCCCTTTTGCTTATACCGCATACCCATCAAGAACTGCTTGATTTATGATATCATATAGCATGATATGATTAGACATCATAGCAATATATCATGGTTGCGCCGTGCAGAGTGTGGAGCAAAATACCAAATTCAGTGACCTCTTTAAAATAAACAAGAAGAAGGTCAGTTTTATATTGACAGGTGATAATCATTCTGATCCAGCCCTGGAGGAAAATGGTAAATTCTTTCAAACACCATTTGGTAAGACTTTTAAACCAATTGTAACTGCCAACCTATTCAGCCACATCTTCCTCAAACCTGGCGTCAAGGTCTATATAATTCCCTTAAGTCTATTATGCCTGCAAAGACCACAGACGGTGAGCTAATGCAACTTGCCAGCCGTGTCTTAGGCATGCCACCCTGCCGGCATAGGATCATGCTTGGAATCGAAAGATGCCTCGTTACTTTCAATAAACAAACAGCAAAAGCACAACTAAACATCTTAGCAAATGATAAGACAGTTACCATTGAAGAAGATGAAACAGGCAATAAATTTACTATGACGTGTCCGGCAAATAGGCATAGTTTCGTGAATTCTGTCGTTCTTCATTATGAAGAATCAAAAGCAAGGCTTGATGGGTTAACGGAAGAATTTTACTCTAGATTCACTAGCTGTGGCTCTGGGAATGGATGGCAGTACTTCCTCAAGTTGCAGAAAAAATCCAAAAATTCGCATGTTAGCCCTCATTTTAGCCCTAATATCATGTAAAATTATTATCAATTATCTGTTTAAAAATATTTATGTATTTATAGTCAAGTAAGTTAATGTTGGTGCCAGAATGGACGTACCCAAAGATTAGCTTAGAAGCACCTATGTTAACAAAGCTCTCTCCTAGACATAACCTCATGTTCCTAATGGGGGTTGTAGCTGTGATAGTGCCAACATGTCTAATTACCCTATTAGCAGCAACTTACTATTATTTAGGAATAGAAAGACTATTTAGCGAACAAATAAGTACAAGCATCAATACCACTGTTGATATAGCAAAATCCTATCTTAACGAGCATATTAACAGCATAAAAATCGATACTCTTTCAATAGTAAACGAGCTTGATGATAGCTTTTATCAGCTTGTACGCAACAATCACAAACTGACTCGTGTACTGGACAGTCAGGCTCTCTCATATAACTTATCTGAAATTGTTATCTTCAACAAAGAGAGGATAATTGGTAAAACATCTCAGAGCTTTGCTTTGCTTTTTGATAGCATACCTTACGATGTACTCGCCAAGGCTGATAATGGCGAGATATACATCAGAAGGGTGAGTGATGATAAAGTTCAAGCGATTTTGAGACTTGATCGTTATATCAACTATGTCATTCCTGGTGGTATGTACCTTCTAGTTGGTAGGTACCTTGACGATCAAATAATTAGACATCTAAAAGAGACGGAAAGCTCAGCCAATACATATTCATCTGTCCATGACAGCGTGGAAACATTGCGTACCAGGGTATTCACTGCCATGGGGGCCATCTCTTTATTGTTTTTGATTGGGGCCTTGGTTTTAGTTGCAAACCTTATAGTAAAGCCGGTCAATCGCTTGGTCCAGGCTACGGCTAAGATTGGTGAGGGCAACTTTGATATCAGGGTACCAGAAAGTAAAGCAAAAAATGAGATAGCCATTCTGTCAAAGGCATTTAATCGCATGATTAAAAGGATAAAAGAACAGCATGTTGCATTAAAAGAGGCAAATGATCACCTCATGGAGAGGAGGAGGTTTATTGAAACGGTATTATCAAGACTGTCGGCTGGCGTACTGGTTCTGGATTCAAACTCATTTATAGTGTTATGTAATGATTCAGCATCGGAAATTTTACATAAACCAGAATTAATTGGAAGATATTGCTCTGAGATTTTTCCAGAGATTGAAAAATTATTACATGGGGATCAGGTTACAGATTTGTTTAATAAACAATCTCATAACTCAATTGAAGACAATCTTGATGATGACGGATATATACATCTTAATATACAGAGAAGAGATAAAAGCATCAATCTATTGATAAAGATTGCCATGCTTAGAGATGTATATGGGGAAACTACGATAGTGACATTTGATGATATTACGGAGTTGGTGAAGGCCCAGAGATTTGAAGCTTGGGCTGATATAGCTCGTCGTATCGCCCACGAGATTAAGAATCCACTTACTCCGATTCAGCTGGCGATAGAGTTACTCGAGCGCAAGTTCTCAAAGCAGATTGTGCACGATGTGGATATGTTTGAAAAATATATCCACATTATAATAGCTAGAGTTGAAGATATAAGAAGAATGGTGACAAATTTTTCAAACTTTGCCAGCATATCTACTCCCGTCATATCTGTGCATAATATTTCCAAGTTAGTGCATGAGGCCCTGGTTCTGCAGCAAGTTGCCAACCCTTCTATTGATTATAAATTTGACAACAGTGCTCAAGATTGCTATGTACATTGCGACAGGATGCAGATCGTGCAGATCTTGACCAATCTACTAAAAAATTCTGCTGAGTCTATTGCAGAGAAGATCCAAAGAGAAGAGTCTAAAAGGGTTACTTCGCAACCTTCAACTAGCGATTCAAGTTATAAAGGTTCCATAAAGGTAGAAATGAAAATTAGCGGAGCGAGGGTAGTCTTGAGTGTTTGCGATAATGGCCATGGTTTGGACAGCAGTATAGCTGATAGGATATCTGAGCCATATACTACAACGAAAATTGGTGGAGATGGCTTAGGATTATCTATTGTAAATAGGATAACAAAAGAGCATAAAGGTAAGTTTCATATAGTTAATTTACCCGACGGAGGGGTAAAGGCCAGTTTCGATCTTCAATTAGCAAAAATACAATAGGGAGTTATGCCACATCGTAATCAAAATAGTCTTCACGGTATTATATTTATGCTGATAAATGCCATGGCGGTATCATCTTTATATACGGCCACCAAGGCAATAAACAAGGACATGAACCCAACCCAAGTGGTGTTCTTTTATAAATTCATGGTGTTGATGTGTATGCTGCCATGGATATTTCGGCATGGGATGAAGGTATTGCGCACATCAAACTTTAAACTCCATATCTTGAGGGGGTTCTGCAGTATATTTGGTTCTCTTTCCTTCATGTATGGCCTGAAGTATGTAGATCTTATTAATGCCACTGCCATTGGTTATTTGGAGCAAGTTCTGTGGGCGATAGTAGGGGTCCTGTACTTCAAAGAGCGGCTTACAAAGCTAAAGGTATTCGCAATAGCGCTCAGTGCCATGGGGGCAATCTTAGTTGTATACCCATATGCCTTCGTTGAGTTATGGGGAGCGATCTATAGTCCGATTGCTAGTGATCCTGAAGCAGGCCAAAGGGTTGGGGGTTTGGGACATAACTTCAACTTTTATTATTTATTCATATTTGCTGGTGTTGCCTTCTGGACTTTAAACGTCACTGTGATCAAGTTACTTGGTAATAAAGCGGCAAAAAATGACACGCAGGCCTTTTATGTTCTCTTATTCGCCGCATTGTTCTCATACCCTGTTGCCTTCATGAAATGGGAACCCATTGAAATTTTTACAGTAAATGTACTGATCAAACCAATTGGGTTTATTCCTTGGTCTGATATTACGGTCACTCCAGTGCAGTGGGCCTTACTCCTCTTTATGGCGGCAATGTACTTTATCCACGTTATAGCTTTTTTTCTAGCAGTAAAGTATGCAGATATCTCTACAGTAACGCCTTTTGATTACACCAGATTGATTTTCACGGCAATTCTTGGTATCATATTCGTAAATGCATCGATACCAACACCATCTTCTTATTACGGCTATGTTTCCATAGTTGTAGCCGGGTTGATGTTGTTGCGTGCTGAATATGAGCAGAAGCGGAGAGGTAAGAAAAAAAGGTCATTAGAGGAAGCAGAAAGGTTGGAGATAGAAATAGAAAATGTCTAAAAAAAAAGCTAGCTTCAAACCCAGTAAGCTGTTATCTGGTGTTCTATTGATGGTCATTCATGCTATGTCGATGTCGTCGGTATATGTGATTGGTAAGAAACTTACGATGGATATCAACCCTGACCAAGTTGCCTTCCTTTATAAATTCAGCGTATTAGTAGCAATTATTCCCTGGTGCTTTAAGGGGGGGATAGTTCATAATCTAAGGACAAAAAAATTAGGAATGCATATGGCGCGAGGCATATTTAGCGCCGCAGCCACCCTGTGCTTTTACCATGGCTTAAAATATGTTAGGACAGCAGATGCTGCTGCGATTACATACCTTGAGCAGATACTGGTTTTGATATTAGGTGTGACATATTTTAAGGAGAAAATGTCCAAGACGAAGCTTGTGGCTATAAGTTGTGGCATAGTCGGGGCATTGTTCGTAATCAAGCCAGGATTCCAGGAGTTTAATAGCAACTACATTTATATATTTTTGGCGATTATCTTCTGGGCCATGAATAACTTTAGCGTTAAGGTGTTGGGCCAGACAGAGAGAACAAAAACTCAACTTCTTTATGCTATGCTATTTGGCTCTATATTTACGTTTCCCTTCGCAATGATTCACCATTGGGATGGGTTTCATCCTGGTATCCTAAAGTATGTTGCCGTTTTAGCCATATTCCATCTAATTCATGTGGTCTCTTTCTTTAGGGCCTTCAAGTATGCCGATATTTCATCTGTGATGCCATTTGATTATACAAGGTTGATTTTTACAGGTTTCTTGAGTTACATTTTTCTAAAAGAAGCGTCTGACGAAATTGCTATGGCTGGTTATATCATCATTGCTATTGGAGGTATCTATTTAATATGTCATGAAAGCAAGAAAAAAGGTTGGAGTAGAAACGATGAAGAACAACTGAAGATCGATGCAACCCTAAATTAGCCAGAAGAATATTTTGATATGATTAATTTTAACAGTAAATACTTCACACTCTTGGTTTGGGTCGTAACGGCCTATCTATTCTATAGGTATTCCAATGGTTTGATGGGTAGCGAACCTCAGGCAGGAGGTGATAAAATCACTGCAGCAGATGCTGTTATCAGCATAGATATAGATCCGAACAAAAGTTATAAAGATTATACAATTTTGCAAAAAATTGCTTACCACTTCTATCGCGAGCAAATCGATGCTGAGGTGGCAAAATATCAAGCCAAGAAAGATAGGATTAAGCAAATACCAGTCGTAGAAGGGGCAACTATAGTGCTATCATATAGTGTAGATGGAGGAGAGAATCAAACTGAGAAAATCAAAATAGATCAAGAAGCAGTACTGTCAGCCCTACCAGAGAAAAAGATTCATGATGACATAATTGGTTTATATGATGGAGAATCGAAATTTATTAGGGATGGGAATAAAATAATAAAGATTACCATCTTATCAACAGCTCAGTGATATTAAGGATGACAGAAAATCAAATTTCAACTTTTTCGATCTTGTATAATTGGTGAGATCTGTTTGGTGATTGCTTATAATATCATGCCGGTTTCAGAATAAGTAATTAACCTTACGCAAGAAGCCTTGATCAAGGCAATAAGGTGAACAAAGGAAAGACCTTATGGCTTTTTTCCCTCTGCCTTGTGCGTAATATTCTCTATTCTTTTCCATACCGTCCCCCTCACGTTAACTCATTCGAGTATATCCAAAGACTGGAACTAAAACTATATCCAAAAAGCAAAATAGCCTGTTGACAAGTTGACGAGGCGAGAATA